>JBEENF010000550.1:0-3022 GCA_041192325.1 Verrucomicrobiota bacterium | reverse complement strand
GGAAACCCGGCGGCTCGGCGAGCTGATCAAGGGAGACAGCCTGGACGCGCAGCGGCAATTCGAGGAAATATTCGCGGGACGTTTCACTCCGGGATTCAACGTGGTGCGTGACCTGCAGCGCGTCGCCGTGGTGAATCAGACGACATTATTGATGAACGAGACGCTGGAGATCATCGAGTTTCTGCGCGCCACTTACCGAAATAAATTTGGCGATGATACCCACGTGGGTGGCGGAGCGCGCCGGGACACCTTGTGTTACGCCACACAGGTCAACCAGGACGCTTTGGGCCGGGCGCTCAACGAACCGCTGGACGCGGCCTTTGTCATCGGGGGCAAGAATTCCTCCAACACGTATCAACTGTTTCACCTGTGCGAGGCCAAGCTGGGCGCGAGGGCGTTTTTTATTCAATCGGAAGCGAGCCTCGTCTCGCGCGAAGCCGTCGACCACTACGTCTACGGGGGTGGAGGTAATGGAAGGATTGAACGTCGTGCCCTCTGGCCCGCGTCGGAGACTTCGCCGGAGCCAAAGCGCATCCTCATCACCGGGGGCGCGAGCTGCCCGGACGGAATCATCCAGCAGGTCATCACCCGCATAAATTCATTATTTCCTCCCGGAGAGTTGCGACCACTGGACGAGGTTCTGGCCGATTTACGCTAACCGACGGGGGCCGTGCCGCCGCCCGAAGAGTGCGGTTTATGACCTGCGACACTCCCGGGCGGCGTTTATTCCCGCACCTTCGTCAGCAGCCACATGCCGCCGGCAAAGAGCAACAGCAGCGACAGGATCGAAGTCCGCGTGTCAGTCACCAGCGCGGTAACGCCCATCAAGGTGGGACCAATAATGGCGGCAAATTTGCCGGCCATATTGTAAAATCCAAAATACTCGCCGCCCTTCTCCGCCGGAATCAGTCGCGCAAAATACGAACGGCTCAATGCCTGCACCCCTCCCTGCACGAGCCCGATGACCACTGCCATGATGAAAAATTCGCGCGCGGAATCCATCCGCGTCGCACCGACGCAAACGCCGCCATAAACGGCGATGCCGATCATAATGGCGCGTTTCGGACCAATTTTTTCCCCCAATCGGCCAAAGGCGATGGCCGCAGGAAATGCGACAAACTGGGTTACGATCAGCGCCTTGAGCAGAGCGGGCGTGGCCACGCCAACGGCTTTGCCGTAATCCGCAGCCATTTTTATCACGGTGTTAACCCCGTCGATGTAGAGGATGTACGCGGCGAGAAAGAGCAGAAGGCGGCGGTCCGCGCGCACGGAACGCAACGTGGCGGCGAGTTGATGAAACCCGCGCGTGAGCGTGGAGCCCGCGCCGGCCGGCGCCACGGCGCGACTCTCGCGCACCCAAAGCAAACACGGGATTGTGAACACCAGCCACCAGCCCGCCGTCAGATAGAACGCGAATTGCACGGCCTCCGCCGCGCCCCCGAACCCGAATCGCACCGGATCTGAAACGACGAGCGAACAGTAGACGAACAGTCCGCCGCTACCCAAGTAGCCGAGCGCGTACCCCAGCGACGACACGCGGTCATAGTTCGCCGGTTCTGCCACGTCGGTCAGAAGCGCGTCGCTGAACATGTTGTTGCCCGAAAAACCGAGCGCCGCGACCGCGTAAAGCGCCGCCGCCAGCACGTATTCCCCCTTGGCTGCGAGCGGCAACAAGGCTGTCGCCGCGCAACCCAGCACCGTGCACCCCAAGAGAAACCGTTTTTTGGAATTTCCCTGGTCCGCGATCGAACCGAGGATGGGGGCAAGGATCGCGATCAAGGCGCTTGAAGCGGTGTTGGCCAGTCCGAGATACCACGTGCTTCTCTCAGGCGTCATGCCGGGCACCGCCGCCCAGTAGTCCTTGAAAAAAATGGGAAAAAAGGCGGTCATCACGACAATCGCGAAGGCCGAGTTGGCCCAGTCAATGAAAGCCCAGGACCAAATGGCGCGGCGTGATGCGGACATGGGGGAGTGATCGGAGCCAAGCGGCGCAACCCGGGCTTGAAAAGGTCTAAAAACCCAGCCTCTTGGTCCCCTCCGCCCGATGCTGCGCTTCCATCTTCCTCCCAATTTGATCGCAGCGGCCGGTCGTGACGCTGTTCCCGTGCGCGTGGAGATGGACCTGGCAGCGACGCCTGAACCCGGCCTGTGGCCTGCCCTCGCCCTCCTGCAGCGTTGGTGCGGTCCCAATCCGCCAGCCTTTTTGCAACTCACCCTTGCCCAACTTCGTGAACTTACCACGGCCGTTGGAACTCAGCCGGTGTTCGTCGAAAATGGACAACTCACCTCATGGCGACACGCGGATCTGCTCACTGCCCCGCCCTCGCTCAATGGCGATGCGGCGGGATCCTCCTCCCGAGTAGCGAAAGGTCCGGCCCGCAAATCATCCAGCGCGCCGCCCAGCGGCCTGCAGATTGACGGGTCGGAGCACTTTCTCGCGCTCATGCTTCCTTCGCGGGAGCATCCAAGATACGGCGATGCCCTGACACTCGTGAAGGAAAATGGATTCGTTCTCGAGCCATCGAATCGCAAATGGTGGCTACGCGACCGCCACAAAACCCTGAACTTTCTGGCGGCTCATCTCGCGCGACTGCGCGATGTTTTTGGCGCGGAGCTCACGCCCAATTTTGAGAAAAATACCGCGAAACTAAGCACCGCTGAAATTACCGCTGAGGTGACGCCGGCCGGTGAGCATGACTTCGCGGTCACGCTCGGGTTGCGCGCCGGCGGAGCGGATGAAGCCACGTTGCGTGCAGCGGTCGCGACCAACCGCGGTTATTTGGAAGCGGATGGAAAGATATTCCTCCTGAACGCAAACGAACTCCAGAAACTAGCGGTCGCGCAACAGGCGCTAGCGGGCGATCCCACGTCGAGCGTGGCGCCACGCCGCACTCAACGCGTTTCCGCGGCGCGAGCGGCCGAGGCCCAGGAGATTATCGAGGAACTTTCGCCAAATTTTCAGGCGCCGGATAAATGGCGCGAACGCAGTTCCGCGCTGCGCAACCTTTCGACGCTCAGCCCC
>JBEENF010000549.1:0-3028 GCA_041192325.1 Verrucomicrobiota bacterium | reverse complement strand
CAGCGCGGCGGGCAACAGGCCGACGGCGCTCAGCTCGCTGGTGCGGCCGCCGACCCAATCCCACATCGCAAAACGGGCCAGCCAGTTTTCCCGTTGCGCGGTGGCGTCGAGCTTCGAGCCCGCGCCGGTGACCGCGACAAAGTGTTGGGCGTAATTCAAACCCGCGGCTTGGAAGGCCGCGATCGCCTCGAGCATGCCGTTGCGCGTTTCGGCGGTGCCGCCGGATTTCGAAATCACGACGACGAGCGTGCGGGCCAATTGACCGCGCAGTCCGCCGAGCACGTAGTCGATGCCGTCAGGATCGGTGTTGTCGAAGAAGGAGACGGCGAGTTTGTCCTTGCGCGGCTGGCCGAGGGCGTGGCTGACGAATTGCGGGCCGAGGGCCGAGCCGCCGATGCCGATCACGAGGAGGTGTTTGAACTTGCCCTTGGGTCCCGCGACGGCGCCGGAGTGGACCCGCGCGGCGAACTCCTTGATGGCCGCCAGCGTGGTGATGATCTCGGAAGTGATTTCCGGGTTCGGCGCCAGATGCGGGGCACGCAGCCAGTAGTGACCGACCATTCGTTGTTCATCCGGGTTTGCGATGGCGCCGCCCTCGAGCCGGGTCATGGCAGCGAACGCCTCCTGCATGGAGTGCTCCATTGAGGTGAGGAAATCCTCGGGAAAAGGAACGCGACTGATATCAAGGGAAACGTCGAGGTCGGCGTTGTGGCAGAGCAGCGTTTTGAAACGGTTCCAGTTCATGATTGAACCTGACTAAGCACGATGCTCCCGCTTGGCACTGATAATTTCGTGGCGGTCGCGCTGACTTTTTTGGCGTGAATGAACGACGATTAACACCGAAGCCATCCCCGCTCGCCCGGCCGTTTTTCAACTGCGCGGCAGGGCCGTGGTGAACGGGCTGGCGCGCGGAAATGCTTCAGCGTGATCCAGGCAGGAGCGGCTTCAGGTCGAGCACACCGCGGATTTTTGCGATGAGGTCAGCGGGGCTAAACGGCTTCATCAAGGTGACGGTGACGCCCAAAGCCGCGATTTGGGCGCTGACCGCGTGATCGGTAGGCGAGGTCAGCATGATGACGGGGATGGCCTTCAGCTCCGGCTTCGAACCTAGTAGTGTGAGCATTTCCAGTCCATTCATCGTCGGCATGTTCACATCGAGGAGAAGGAGATCCGGGAGGGTGCGCTCCATGACGAAGAGGGCCTTGAAGCCGTTGTCGGCCTCGCTTACGTCGCAGTCGAAATCGTTCAGCGCGGACTCCACTAGCCGGCGCACGGTCTTGGAATCATCCACCGTGAGGATTTTGGGACGCAGTACCGGAGCGGGAGCGCGAGTCTTGGGCAAGGAGTGGGAATGAGCTTCGTTGGAAGCGAACGCAATGCTTCCGACTCTGCCACCGCGCACATCAATTTTTGCGTGCAGGCTCAGGGCGGAGGCTGTCAGTAGGTAGGTCGCGGTGGCTGAAGCGTTGTGATATCGTGACGGGACGGACCGAGTTTCCCAATTGAACCTCTGGTCTTTTTGTCGAGTGTCTCGGCATGCGCATGACGACCTTCACCGGGGTGGCCCTGATCTCGTTGGCGGCCGTGACCCCCTGGGCGGCGCCGCGGTTAGCCGCCGCTGCGCCGCGATTGGATCGACGGAATCTCCTGGAATATCGAAATCACGACGGGGTGGTGTTGCCGGTTCGTTCAGTACGCGATTGGAAGCTGCGGCGGGAGGAGATTCTAAGGGGAGCGCAGGCCGTGATGGGGCCGCTGCCGGGAACAGAGAAACGCGTTAGCCTCGATGTGCGGATCGAGGCGGAGAAGGATTTCGGTGACTACGTCCGGCGCTTCATTACCTACGCCGCGGAGCCCGGCTCAAGGGTGCCGGCGTTTCTCTTTATTCCGAAGGATGCCTTGGGCGGCGCCACGCGCCGTCCCGGCGTCCTGTGCCTGATGGGCAGCGGTGGTTACCGACTGGAGGATTCAACCGACACCACGATGCCGGCGAACAGCCATGACGGTGAAAATCTCGCGCGGCGGGGCCTGGTGGCGATCGCCCCGGCGTATCCCATCCTTGGTTTCGGTCGATTGTCCGGTGTGGCACAGGATTACAAACCGGATCTACGCCAGCTCGGGTACCAAAGCGGCACGATGAAAGCGGTCTGGGACAACATGCGCGCCTTGGACCTGTTGGCGTCGCTCCCGTTTGTGAAGGAGTCCGGGTTCGGAGCGATTGGCGGATCGCTGGGCGGCCACAACTCGATTTACACGGCGGTTTTCGACGAGCGGATCAAGGTCATCGTCTCGAACTGCGGCTTTGATTCCTTCCTCGATTACGTTCCGGCCAACTGGCAGCGCGGCAAAGGCTGGAGCCAGGAACTCTACATGCCGAAAATCATGGATTATCCGCGCGCGGAAATTCCCTTCGACTTTCACGAACTGGTGGGCGCCCTGGCGCCGCGCGCTTTTTTTGCGAACTCGCCGTCACGCGACGCGAATTTTAATTGGCGGAGCGTGGACCGGGTCATCGCCGCCGCTGCCCAAATTTATCAACTCCACGGTGTGCCCGGCCTGCTCACGGTCACGCATCCGGATCTGCCACACTCCTACATGCCGCCCGAGATCCAGCAGGTCGTTTACGATTGGATCGAGCGATTCCTTTGAAAGAAGAGGGTGGTTTTGTCCGTTAAAATGGGCCTCGCTGCGCTCACTTCGAGCGCCGCGCCCGCCCGCTAGCCCTCGCGCGGCTTCCACCAAACCCCGCGATCGTTCCGATTCTCGTTTAGTTACGAGCTGTAGCTCCAAAAGTTTGGCGCAATGTGCCGTTCGCGAGGCTCTCTGGCGCGCGCCTTCGCCAAAGGCAGAAGGCGCGTTGGCGCTGACTCTGCGACTACAGATCTTTATCCGTGACGGCGCCGAAGGACGCGCTCGTGACGTGGCTCGCGTATTTGGCCAGGACGCCGCGGGTTTCTTTCGGCTTAAACGGCTTCGCGGCTTTTTTGCGGGCGGCGAATTCCTTGGCGGTGATCGCGAGGGTGAGTTC
>JBEENF010000548.1:0-3033 GCA_041192325.1 Verrucomicrobiota bacterium | reverse complement strand
GCGCGCGACCGGCCGCTACGCCTGGCCCCGCGACACGATCGGCCGCGCCCCCGACCACAATACCGCCGAGTGGTCGCTCATGATTGGCCGGCCCTTGCTGGGCCAATGGACCCTCGATGTGCGCCGGGCGCTGGATGCCCTCGGCGAAAACGGTGGCGCGCTGCCCAAGGAAATCACCGTGATTGGTGTCGGTCCCGCCGGCGTGGTGGCGCTGTGCGCCGCGGCGCTCGATCCGCGTATCACCGCCGTGGCGACAGTCGGTTCGCTGGCGAGCTATGTGAGTGAGACGCCGTATTCCGGCCAGCGGCTCGGCCTCATGGCGCCGGGAATTTTGCGCGAGGCCGGGGACATCGCGCACCTCGCCGCACTGGTGGCGCCGCGCCGGCTGATTGTCGCCGGCGGCGTCGATGGTGGCGGAGCCCCGCTCGCCGCCGACCGGCTGGATCGCGAGTATGCATATGCCCGCGGGATCTACACCTTGGTGGGCGCAGCCAGCGCCCTCACGATCGCGCCGGAGGCGGCGCCCGGTGACCTTCTCGCGTGGTTGCGACACCGCTGAGCGCGCACTAGCCGACCCGCGCACGGAGAGCGTGCGCGGAGAGGGCGGCGTGCTCAACCTGCCGGTCGCTCTCACCCGCGCGACGACTGCCCTCCTGCGGGGCGACGCCAAGCAGGCGCAAACTCTCGCGGAGGTCGCCATCGCCGCCTATGCCGCCGGGGAACGGTCACCGCGGCAGCACCCGTGGGTAATGATGGGAACCGCCTTCGCCCACGCGCTGGCTGGCCGGACCGACGAGGCCGCGCGGCTCGGCCACGAGGCAATGACGCGGCAAGTCGTCTATGATGCGTTTGACGCCAGCAAACAGCGGAATGCATTGGGCCAGCTCTTCATTCTCTGCGGCCGGCCGGACGACGCGTTCGAGCAACTCCGGCTGATGATGACGCAGCCCTGCGAGTTCGGGACGGAGCAGGTGCAATTGGATCCCATCTGGCAACGGTTGAGAGGCGATTCTCGGTTCGAACAAATGCTGAAACTGGCGAGACCACTGTGAGCGCGCCCAATCCTGCGGTTTCTCTTTCGCACACCTCGCAGGATGATGAGGAGGCGAAACGCATCTGCGAAGCGCTCCGCGCCGCGGGCTTCGAGTTGTGGTTCGATCAGAGCGAACCCTTCGACCCGCTCGGGGCCCATCGGGTCGTCGGCGGCCTCCCCTCATAGCGGAACGCGTGAGCGATTCGCCGTTCGTTGGCGCAACGGATTGAAACGCGAAACGCTCACGCTTTCCCGCTACACTGGTATATCGCTGCAGATGCCGGATGGATACACGAACGGCTCTGGCGTGGAAAACATCCGCAAACGAAGCTTGTGCCCCTGCGCGCATCGAAGCGGTCCGGCCTGAAGATCGCGGTCGACAGGCCGTGCGCCACCTCCCAAACCGGAAAGCGATGATCCTTATACGCATGATCCTGCTGGCCACTTTAGCACTGTTCAGCGGGGCGGCCACAGCCGCCACCGCAGGGCCGGGCACCGGTCCACGCGAGCTCATCGTCTGCGGGCGGGAAAAAGTGTTCATCGTCGATCTCAACACGCGCGACGCGCAGGGCACGCCGCAGACAATTTGGAGCTGGCGCGCCGCCGATCATCCCGAATTGCCGGCGGCGTATCGGCCGTTGTTCCGCTCGACCGACGAGTGCAAAGCTGTCGACGGCGGACGGCGCATCCTGATCACGTCGTCGGGTGGCGCGGTGGCGCTCGTGGAACGCAGCGATGGTCGCGTGGTGTTCCACGGCCGGGTCCACAACGGGCACTCGGCCGACTTGCTGCCCCGAGGCCGCATCGCGGCCGCCGCGTCGCGCGATCCGCAGGGCGCGAAGGGCGACGCCCTCATCCTGTTCGACATCGCTCAATCGGACCGCGAGCTGTGGCGCACGGAACTCACCTCGGGACACGGCGTGGTTTGGGACGAGGCACGACAGGTCGTGTGGGCGCTTTCCGATCGGGAAGTCCGCAGCTACCAGCTCGTCGATTGGGACAGCCCCACCCCCAGCCTGAAGCGGGTCGCCACGATCACGCTGCCCGAAGCAGGCGGGCACGATCTCTTCCCCATCCCGGGCACGGTCCTGCTTTCGGTGAGCACCAGCACGCATTGCTGGGTGCTCAACCGCGACACGCGGAAACTCGCGCCCCACCCAGCGCTGGCCGACCGGGCCGGGATCAAAAGTATCGCCGTGCATCCGGTGACCGGCCAGATCGCGTTCACCGAGGCGGAGCCGCCGAACTGGTGGACGACGCGTATCCAGTTCCTGAACCCCGCCGAGACCTGCGCCGTGCCCGGCGAACAATTCTACAAAGTGCGCTGGAATATCGCGGCGCAGTGATCGGGGGCGCGGGCGCGGCGAAGGGAGAAAGAGAAAGATAAAGAGGAAAGAGAAGGAAAGCTGACGCGGTTGGGCTCCGGCGGATCCAGCAGACTGTAGGTGCGGCTTTACGCCGCGGTGTCCGCAGAATCGCGGGGTAAACCCGCTTCTACAATTCGCCGCCCCTGCCCTACGCGGCCGCGACCGGCTCGCTGGCGGCGATGGGCTTCGTGGGTTTGATGCCCAGCCAGCAGATCCCACCGAGGAAATAGATCGCACCCGAAATCCAGAAGGTCAGCGCCCAGTTGCGGTCGCTGGAATCGAGGATGATGCCGGTGATCAGCGGCGCGGCGGCGCCCCCGATGGCGCCCACCATGTTCATGCTGCCGGACAGCGTGCCGGCATATTTTGCGCCGACGTCCATGCACGTGCTCCAACTGCCCGGCATTGTAAGGTCATTCGAGAAACTCGCAAAGCCCATGACCAACATCGCGTACAATGGATCCTTCACATAAAAGGAGTAAACGAGGAGTACGGCCGCCCCCGTGAACCCGACGAGGGCGAGCGTTTTGCGCATCCAGACGACGCTGCCCAACTTGCGGGCGAGCCACGGTGTGGCCATGCCGCACACGATGCAGCCAAAGCCGCCGAAAAACAGCGGGATGCCGGCGAGCG
>JBEENF010000547.1:0-3036 GCA_041192325.1 Verrucomicrobiota bacterium | reverse complement strand
GCCCGCCGGGGCCGTTGGGTTCCGCCCGGTCGCGTGGAGCACCGTTCGGGCCGTCGATCTGCGCGAAGACGCCGACGGCCGCCACGGCGATCGCGAACGCAACAATGGCAGGACGGAAGAAGGGGGGGGATTTCATGGAGAGGGCCCGGTGGCTAGTTGTTATTCGTATCGGGCTCGTGGCGTTTGAGGCTCACGTCCTGCACGCCTTCGATGCGATTGAGCTCCTGCACGAGGCGATCCGCGCGGGCGCCGGGGCGCAGCCCCAGTTCGAAAACCACATCAAGGGCGATGCCCTGTCGGCCGGTCTCCGCGGAAACCAGTTCACGTCGACTCGCATGGGCATCGACAATGGCGCCAAGCGTCGCCTCGGGATCCAAGCCGATGTTGAGCCGCGCGTTGAGCAGCCACGAGGATCCCGTACCATTGATTC
The DNA here is from genome assembly GCA_041192325.1 of Verrucomicrobiota bacterium. Lineage (GTDB taxonomy): Bacteria > Verrucomicrobiota > Verrucomicrobiia > Opitutales > Opitutaceae > ER46. The sequence continues at coordinate 2,606 of JBEENF010000547.1, read as the reverse complement.
CGGGATCAGCGCGCCGGAGGAACCAAGCCGCGATCGCCACGATGACCAGCCCGATGCCGGCAACCCACAGGTCCTGGGCACCGACTGCCATTCCGACCACGACGGCGAAAATCACATAGGCGGTATCCTGCGTGTCGCGCACCACGGTGCGGAACCGGACAATCGATAGTGCGCCCACCAGGCTGAAGGCGCGAGCCACGTTGTCCCCGATCACTTGCGTAACCATCGCGATCAGCACCGCAAGCAGCACGAGTGTGCCGGGAAACGATCCGCCCGCCGCTGCCGCGCCTCGCGTTCGCCGGTAAATCCAAGAAACGACGCCGCCCAAGGCCAGGGCGGTCGCGAGCCGCAACAGGACCGCCACGGGCGATATCGGCGCGGTCGATTGTAACGCGGAAATCAGGAAATCGGGCATGGCGGGGGTTCGTTACACGCGGTGCGGCGGTTGCACGCTGGCATCAACCCGAGACGCTGGATCGCCGCGCGATATTTTGAAAACACGGCGGGGGTCAAATTGAAGGTGGCGGCCAGTTCGCGAAAGAGATTTGGCAGGTCGCGGCGAAATTTCAGTTCCAGCACGACGCGGTCCGAGAGCGGCAAAGCGCCGAGCGTTTCACGAAAGCGATACCCGGTGATGGGCGTTGCCTGAATGGCTTCATCCAGGGTCAGGCGGATGGAACCCGTGCTCGTAGGGAGGACGCGCGCGCTGCGCTGATAATCCACCTGACAGACGGGAAGCAGCCGCCGAGCCGCGGTTTTTTGGCTGAACCATCTTCCCTCCCACGCCGCGTCGGTCGGCCGATCAAGGAAAGCAAGGGCGGCGGGCGGAATGACCGTGCGCTGTTTCGCGACCCGACCCGCGACCTTCAGCTTGCGCTCGAGAAAAATAGCGCTCTGGCCGTAACGACGAATGCGGAATTTGCTAAAACGGACCCAGCCGCGCCAGTGGAAAACCGCGAAATCGGGGGTGTCAAAATACAGGCTGGTGACGTGGTAGGCGTCGCCGTGAGGCCCTCCCGCATGCGGATCAGGCTCGAGGCGCTTGCGAGCCCATTGTTGCACGTCCGCCGCGGTTGCGGCGTCGAGCAGGAATTTGAGTTCCGAAGCAAACTCGCGGGGTTCGTGGGCTGACTGGGCGGAAGGTGACATTGGCGTGGACCGGTGAGGAAGGACGCCACTGCGAACGGAAAGTCGCACATTGTCCACGGTGCGAGCCTCCTCGCCCGCGCCACGGCGCTGCGGGAGAGCTGCCAACGGTCCGCCAGAGCGCAGGCGCCCGAGGGCGGGGCTACTTTCCGAACTGACCCTCGATCAGATTCCGCAGCGCGTCGTGGAGCGGTTCGCTTTCGAGCCGGCTCAAAACTTCCTCGAAAAAGCCAAAGGTCAGCAGCTTGTCAGCCGCATCCTTGGCGATGCCGCGGGACTGCAGATAAAATTCCTGTTCCGGGTCGATCCGGCTGCTGGTGGCGCCGTGGGTGCAGCGCACGTCGTTGGCTTGGATTTCAAGGCCGGGGAGCGAACTCGCCTCGGCTTCCTCGCTCAGCATCAGGTTGCGATTGCTCTGGTAGGCGTCTGTTTTCTGAGCGTCGGGGTCGACGACGATCAGGCCGGAGAAAATCGTGCGTGCCTGGTCGCGGAGCGCATTCTTGTAGAGCAGGTCCGATTTCGTGTTCGGCGCCTGATGGATCTGCAACGTGCGCTGATCGAATTCCTGCCGGTCGTCCGCGACCGTGAGCGCGAGCATCTCCGAGAAGGCGCCGGGCGCCTGCAACTGCGAGAGCGATTCGTGCCGCGCCTGCCGGCCACCGAGGTGCAGATTGAGCGACTGCACGCGAGCGTCGCGGCGAGCCACCGTAGCGTTGAAATGGAACGAAAGCGTCTCCCGCGACCAGTTTTGGGCGCCGACGTAGGTCAGTTTCGCCCCGTGGCCGGCGTAAAGGTCGTTGGCGCCGATCACGAGTTGGGGCTGGCCGGCGGCAGAGTCGACCGAGACAAAATAATCCACGACCGTCGCTTTGGAATTTTCCTCGGCGATGACCAGGGTGTGGGGAAATACGGCGGCGCCGCCACCCGCTGCCACGTGCGTCACCATGATCGGCGCGGCCAACTCGATACCCCGCGGGATGTAGATGAACGCGCCGTCGTGCAGGAATGCGGTGTGCAGCGATGCAAACTTTTCCGACCCCAGTTTCTGCGGCTGGGCCATGAAATGGGCACGAAGCAAATCCGGATGCTTTTGCGTCGCCTCGGCAATGGTCATCACCCGCACGCCCTGGGCGATGAGGTCCGGGGAAAGCGCTGACTGCCCGGCCAGCGTGTTGTTGACGAAGGTGAGGGTGGCGGCCGTCTCGAGCGGCAGCGGGGAGATCGCGGCGCGCGCCATCGGCAGGAGGGCGACGCCGTCGAGGGACAGCGTGGTAAGGTTGCTGAAACGCCAGGCCTCGTCGGTGCGTTGGGGGAACGGCAGCGAGGCGAACGTCGTGTAGGCGGCGCGTTTGCGTTCGAGCCACCAGGCGGGCACTGCGGTCAGTGAGGCGAGGTGGGCCGCGAAAAGATCGGCCGTAAAGACGCCCAAGGGAGAACGGATCGCCGTGGCGGGAAGGGAA
>JBEENF010000546.1:0-3036 GCA_041192325.1 Verrucomicrobiota bacterium | reverse complement strand
GCCGTAGCCGGACACCGCCTCGACCTCGAGGGTGTCCGGCCGGAATCGCCAGTCGTGGCCCGAAGACTCCACGGCCGCGCGTTCCGGGTGCTGCGGGCTGCGGACCTTGGAAACTCCGCCCACGCCGTCCGACAGATAGATCCAATTGTCGAGGCCGAGGACCGGACTGTTGACGAAATGCTGGGTGGACCGCTTCTGGGCATCGAAACCGGTCAGCACGACGGTACGCACGTCCGCCCGGCCATCGCCATCCGTATCTTTAAGGTACAGGATATCCGGCGCCGACGCGACGAACACGCCGCCACGCCAGGGCAGGACGCCACAAGGAAACGGCAAATCAACGGCGAACTCGCTGCGCCGATCGAATCGACCGTCGCCATCGGTGTCTTCCAGCAACGCGATGCGCCCCAGGGCCGGTTTACCCTCGCCAATCTCGTCCGGATAACCGCGGCCCTCGGCGACATACATTCGTCCCTTGTCATCGAAGGCGATGGCCACGGGCGCGATGACCAGCGGCTCCGCGGCCACCAATTCCACTTTCATCCCGGGCTCGACCTTGAGCGCGGCAACCGACTGTTCGGGCGTAAGCGGGCTACGCAGCGGGCTCGCGCCGCGCGCCGCGAGGACCGCCGCGAACGACCAGGCCAGCGCCTGCAACAACGGAAATGATTTCATGACGGGCGGGCGAAAAGCGGCGTTGGCACGGAAACAATTGGGGGGGGAATTCCCGCAGCCGGGAACAAGCCGCCAGCCATGGCGCATGGAGCGGTGAATTCAAGCGGCGAATCCGGGAGGAATTAAACGCCATCAGCGGGCGAACGCCGTACCGCGGATTCAGTGGTTAGGGAGCAGCGCCTGCCCGCCGGCTCCATCCCAACGGAGCCATCGCCGAAAAGCCGGCTCGCCCCCCTTCCGTTATCGTTTTGTCATCACTCCACGCATGGCTCCGTCCACCCTCCCGTCCCACAATCCGCGCATCCGGCGGGTGCACAGCTTTTATGAGCTGGCCACCACTCCTTTCGCCGGTGCGGTCAACGCGCTTTGCTGGGAACGCGCGCTGCCCGGCGACTTTGCCGAAGTCGTGGCCCAACTGCAGGGGCCGGAGGAAATCGCCACACTCGACGCCAGCCGACTGCGCTCGCTCTGCGTCAGCGCCGGGGGCCGCGCCGCGATCGACGCGATGCTCGCGGACCTGCAGTTGCTGCGGGAGCGAGACTTGGATCCTGTTCTCAACTGCATCCGCGCCTATCCACGGGAGGAGGAACCGGGCGTTGTCCCCACCGACGTATACTCGTTTCACGCCGACAGCGCGCCCGTCCCGGCCGATACTTGGCTTTGCACTTATTACGGCGCCCCGAGCGAGGGCCTGCCGAACGAGGAGGCGCAACGCCGGGTGGATCTTCCCGCGACACGCGCCGAGCTGCTCAAGCATTTTGGCGGGAAGGACGACGATTACTTTCGCGCGCACCTGAACGAGCACTGTTACGATCTGCACTATGCGCCTATCGCCGGGGCGCGGCCCTACTCCTTCGGGGTCGGCAATCTCTGGCGCATTGCCGTCGAATATCCCGGCAGTCCGGTGCCGCCGTGCGTTCACCGCGCTCCGGAAAACCTGCCGGGTCAGCCACCACGTTTGCTCCTGATTAGTTAAACGGCGCGCAAGGGGTCCGACCCGCGCCACAAGGCCGTGCCGCGCCGCGATCCCGCGAATGCGCGCCGGCGTCGGCGCGGGCACGAATGATTAAATCGCAACGCGAGGATTGCTTCGCGCCTCAAAGCGCGGTGACAAGCCGTGGCGTCGCCGCCTCCGCAGGAAAACCCGGCCCAAAAAGCGTCCGGTGTCCGGTGAAACGGGGACGTAACCTCGCAAATTGGGTTCCCGATTAAAAAAAATTCGGGATTTTTTGCGGTGGATTTACGACGGCTGGGAATTCGGCCCACCCGGAAAATGCCGCGCCATTCCCTTGTAGTTTCTTGGGGGGCAGAGCGAAGCGCCACCCGTTGCAGCCCGCGCCGTTTGTTCCCGCCGTGTACCCGACCTGCCCAGTGGGTAGGCACCCCATCCGCACGCGCCGCTAACCCCTCTACGATCAAGGGCTGAACCTCATGTTCACCCTCAAATTCGTGAAGCTTTATGATGCAAAAAACAAAACCACAGACGGACATTTACGCCGCGATTAGCCCAGAACGGCCTCATGCCGAACCACGCTGGGCCGCGGCTATCTTTGACCGGGGCCGACTGCATGGCCTCGCCCGGGCAGTGCCGCTGCTCCTCATCGCGGCGCTGGCTCCCGCGCTGCCCATGCAAGCCCAGACGGACACCACGGCACCCACGATCACCAGCTTCGAACTGGATCTTGCGACCGCCACTCCCACGACTGCGAAAATGGTCGTGACGTTCAGTGAACCCGTGACCGGTGTCGACGTGACCGACTTCGCCATCAACACCACTCTGACCGCCGGCGCCACCATCACTGGCGTTACGGCCGGCTCCACCGCCGCCAGCTATCTCGTGGCGTTCACTTACTCGGGCGCCTCCGGCTCCGTGCAGACGGCCATCAAGACCACCGGCACAGGCATCGCCGACCTGGCGGGCAACGCGTTCGTCGGTCGCGGCATCACCGCGACGCTGGCGTATCCCGTTAACAATGCGCCGCCGCCGGACATGACTCTCCCCGGCATCACCAGCTTCACCGCCCCCGCCACCGTCACGACTTCACCGGTACAGCTCACCGTGGTTTTCGGCGAGGCGGTCACGGGTGTCAGTGCCGATGATTTTCTCGCCAGCCCCGGCGCGACCATCGGAACAGTCACCGGCTCCGGCACCACCTGGACCGTGCCCGTGACATTCACCGGCGCGGGGCCGATCACGGTAACCGCGATCGGTGGCGCCACCGCGAACATCCGCGATACCGCCAGCCATTGGTTTCCCGGCGGAGCGGCGTCTTCAGCGGTGACGTTTACGCCCGCCACCGCGGGAGCCACGTCCCCCGTGATTTCCAGCCCCCTCACCGCCAGCGTGGCAGCAGGTTCGAC
>JBEENF010000545.1:0-3040 GCA_041192325.1 Verrucomicrobiota bacterium | reverse complement strand
CGCACCAGAGCACGAACAGATATCGCATCGCCGCAGAAAGCGGAAACGCGTCATTCGCGCAACCTTTGCTCCGGCCGTCCGGGTGAGTTCAAAGTGGGGGCGCTCGTTTTTCGCGACGGGATCTCGGAGCGAATCCGGGCGTGCGCGCTGCTTCACGATAATTTTTGCTGGAGTCTCTCCCGCGCCGGACAAACTCTGCGGTGGATCGGCGTCGTTTCCCCCTTGCCACCAGAAAATCCTGAACAAGCCCGTTGGTTTGCCGAGCACGTGCAACCGCATGAGCCAATGCTCAAGGCGTGGCTGTGCAGTCGTTTCCCGACCGGCCACGATATCGAAGACATCGTGCAGGAGGCGTTCATGCGGGTAGTGCAAGCGCGCGAAACGACCGCGATCCAATCGCCGAAAGCTTTCCTTTTCGCGACGGCGCGGAATATCGCCCTCGGTTTGGCGCGGCGGCAGCAAAACAAACCTGAAAATGTTTTAGCGGAATTCGACGTGCTTTCCATCTTGGATGAAGCGGCGGATGTCCCCCATGCGGTCGCCCATGCCCAGGAACTCGAACTCTTGACCAAAGCCATTCAGACACTGCCCACGCGCTGCCGCCAGATCCTCACCTTGCGGAAAATCTATGGCATGTCGCAGAAAGACGTCGCCGCGCAGCTCGGCATTGCCGAACACACCGTGGAGGCTCAGGGCACCATTGGTTTGCGCAAGCTCGCTGAATTTTTTGAGCGCTTCGAACGTCAGGGGTCTGCTTCGTGAGTGATTCGTCTGAAAATAGCCGGCGGCGGGCACAGGCGGATCAACAGGCGGCTGCTTGGGTGCTGCGTTGCGACCGACAACTGACGCCGGCGGAGCAGGACAAATTTTTCGAATGGATCGCGGCGGACCCGCTGCACGGTGAATCCCTCGCGCGTTATCGCCGGCATTGGAACCGGGTGAGCTCCGTTGCCCAGTGGCGCCCGGAATTCGCCCGTGAACCCAACCCGGACCTGCTGGCTCCGCTCGCGCTGTCCCGTCGGCGTTGGGCGTGGCCGCTGGCGTTGACGGCGGCGGCCGCAATGGGAGCCTTCTTTTTTATTGCCCAAACTCCCGCGATAAAAAGACCGGCCGCGGTAGTCAGTCTGGTGGCGGAGCCCCCTTCAAACCACCGCCTGCTCGAGGATGGAAGCATCATCGAATTGAACCGTGATGCCGAAGTGTCCGTGTATTTCACCAGCGGCGAGCGCCGGGTGCGATTGGAGCGGGGTGAAGCCCATTTCAGCGTCGCGAAAAATGCGTCCCGGCCGTTCGTGGTGACGGCCCGCGGCATTGATGTGCGCGCCGTGGGAACGGCATTCAATGTGCGGCTGGAAGCAGCGGTCGTCGAAGTGCTCGTGACCGAAGGGCGGGTGCAAGTGGACGCAAGCGAAGAGAATGCCGGGACGGACTTGCCGGCAGCGGCAAAACCTGGCGCTCGCCCCCTGGTCTACCTGCTGGCCGCACGGCAACGGGCCGTCGTTTCATTGCTTGCGCCGTCGCCGGTGGAGATCGCCACCCTCACTCGCAGCGAAATCGACCGGGTGCTGGCATGGCAGCATCGGCTGCTCGATTTTACCGCGGCTCCCCTCACGCAAATCGTGGCGGAGTTCAATCGGCGAAACGTCGTGCAGTTGGTTCTGGTCGATGCCGAACTCGGCTCGATTCGCCTGAGCGCTTCGCTGCGCTCCGATAATCTGGACGGCTTTGTTAATCTGCTTGAAGCCGGTTTTGGAGTGAAGGCGGAACGAGGAGACGGCGGGCAAATTCTTCTGCGTAACGGTCCGGCAAGGCCCCATTGAGCGCCCCAGCGGAATTATTTTTTAGCGGAAAATCGGGTCTGCGGCATCTTAGGAGGTGTTACCCTTGCCACCATGAATCTACTCCCTCAATTCCCGCGCTACCCCACCGCCGGGAGACAACCCTTTGAAGCGACTGGTCTCAACTTCCTTGTTCCTCATCCTGCTTTGGCTGCAGGCTTTGACGCGAACTGGGGCGGCAGAGTCGGTCAGCAGGGATTTTGATGTGACGGCCGGCGAGGCGACAGAAACTCTCAAACATTTCGCGATGCAGGCAAATCGTGAAATCATGTTTTCCCCGGATGCCCTTGCCGGAGAGAAGACCATGGCGGTCAAGGGCCACTGGAATCCGCGGGAAGCGCTCGACCGCATGCTCGCGGGTAGCAGCCTCCAAGGCATTGAAGATTCCCCAACTGGCGCCTTGATGGTCATTCGCGCGCCCCAAAAACTTTCCAGCGAGACGCAGCAAACCTCCCCACTACACCCGAAAACCATGAAATCGAAAAACCCCCTCACCTTATTAATTGCGTGGATGGGCCTCGCCCTGGCCCCGGCCGAGGCGGCGCGCGCCGCGGAAGCCACGACGGCCGTGCGAGCCTCGGTTGGACAGGAAGCAATCACCGGTGTTGTGACGAACGCCGCCACGGGCCGCACGCTGGAGGGCGCCCGCGTGGTGCTGCAAGGCACGGGCCGCGAAACGCTGACGGACAATCAGGGAACGTACCGATTTTCTGAAGTCGCCCCGGGCAGCGCGGTCATCTCCGTCTCGTATACCGGTCTCACCACGGTTGCGATTCCGGTGACGGTCGCGGCCGGGACCGCCAATCGGCGGGATGTCGGATTGACCTCGGATATTTACACGCTGAGCAAGTTCGTGGTTTCGGGAGAGCGCGAAGGCAACGCCCTCGCCATTACGATGCAGCGCAACTCCACCGGGGTGCGGAACGTGGTTTCGGCTGACGCGTTTGGGTCGCTCGACGGCAATCCGGCCGATCTGTTGGTGCGCTTGCCCGGCGTCTCCGGCACCACGCAGGACGGCGACTTCCGCTTCGTGCAGATTCGCGGCATGAGCCAGCAATTGAGCTCCATCACCCGTGACGGCGACCGCATGGCGAGCGGTAATCAAAGTGGCTCGCGCGAATTTCAATTCCTCGCGGTCAGTTCGGAATCGATCGAACGATTTGAAGTCGTGAAGTCGCCGACCCCGGACATGGATGCGGACT
>JBEENF010000544.1:0-3060 GCA_041192325.1 Verrucomicrobiota bacterium | reverse complement strand
CTGGTGGCTGTATCGGGAGCAGCAGGCCGGAAAATTGAATTTTGCGCGCGGCTATCACATCGAGACTGGCAGCGGGCGCCAGATGCCGAACATCGGATCCGCGGCGGGGCTGGAATGGCTGACGCGGGGCAGCTACGGCAAGAAGTTCAAGGAGGACGCGCGCCGCTATTATGGCTCAACGATGGGCTTTGCGGGCCGGGGGGAAATGATTCCGAACGAGGATTCGTTCTGCGACCTCGATCCCCAGGTGAAGGACAAATGGGGAATTCCCGTACTGCGGTTTCATTGGAAATGGTCGGAGCACGAAACGCGGCAGGCCGCCCACATGCAGAAGACGTTTGCCGACATTATCGAGGCGATGGGTGGCCGCGTACGGACACCTCCGAGCAGCGACGGGCGCAAGGCGATCGAGGCGGGCGGTAAAATCATCCATGAAGTTGGCGGCACCATCATGGGCGCGGACCGCAAGACCTCCGTCACCAACCAATGGGGGCAGACCTGGGACGTGAAGAATTTGTTCATCACGGATGGCGGGCCCTTTGTCAGCAATGCGGACAAAAATCCCACGCTCACGATTATGGCGCTCGCCTGGCGCGCGAGCGATTACCTGCTGGAAGAATTGCAGAAAGGAAATCTTTGACATGAGCGCTCCCGAATTCTCCGCCCGGACGCCGCTGGATCGCCGCACGGCAATCAAATGGATGCTCACCGCGGCAACGGCCTCCGCGCTAGTCTATCCAAGCGGCATCGCAGCCGAGGGAACAGTGTCGAGCGGGAAGCAAGCCAAGGGGTACGGCACCGATCCCGACCTGATGAAGAATTACCGGCCGGGCGATCTGTGGCCGCTGTCGTTCAGCGAAGCCCAGCGTTTAACCGCGGCGGCGTTGTGTGACGTCATCATTCCAGCGGATTCCGGCGGTCCGAGCGCATCGTCGGTGAACGTGCCGGATTTTATCGATGAATGGATCAGCGCGCCCTATCCGGGGCATGATGCTGATCGGAGGGTGATACTCGACGGCTTGGTCTGGTTCGATGCTGAAGCGCAACGGCGTTTCGGGAAGACGTTTGTTGGTCTCGAGTCAGACCAGAAACACGCGATTTGCGACGAACTCTGTCATGTTCCTGACGCGAAAGCAGAGTTTCGATCTGCGGCACAGTTCTTCCGCCGCTTTCGTGATCTCACCGCAGGCGGATATTACACGACCCCCGCCGGCATGAAGGATATCGGGTATGTTGGGAACGTGCCGCTGGCGAGTTTCGATGGGCCACCACCGGAAGTGTTGAAGAAGCTGGGGTTGACCTGAGCGGGGGAAGCGGGCGCCGGCGGAGTGCAGTCCGCGCACTCGCGATTTTTCGACGATACTGCGATCAGCGCAGTCACGGGCGGAGCGGACGACTAACGCCGCGTCCAAATGCGGAGCGAAGAAAGCAGAAAATCCTCCAGCGCCGCCGCTTCGTTGAGATTGATCCGCAGCAGGCCGGCATCGTGCTCCAGTTTTTCGACTGCTGCGGTGAAGGCGCGGCGCGTCGGCGCGTCGCCTTGCTGCAGTCGCGGCAACGCAAAAGTGCGGGTGGCAAGTTCGATTTCACCGAACAGCCGGGAACGAAGCCCGTTGGCTATGCCCGTTTGCACCGCCTCCGCTTCGTCATCGCTCAGTTCCTCCGGCAGCTTCGACTTTTGCTCTTTCCACACCGCGTCCGTGGCGAATTCCAACACCGCGCTGAATCGAGCCACGAGTCCGTACAGCGTGAAAATGTGGTCGGAAACAGTCTGCTTGTCTCCGGTGGCGCCACCATTGACCAGGCGGCCCAGCCACTCGCGATAGTCTTCGAGCCAGGGCACCCACCCATCGGCGGCCAGAGGTGTCGCAATCGAGGGAAAACGAAAGTGGAGCGTTCGGCTGCGAATGGTGGGCAGCAAGGCGTAGGGACGGGTTGTAAGCAGCAGCAGGGTGGTGCGGCCGGGCGGCTCCTCGAGCGTTTTCAGGAACGCATTTGACGACTCGGTGTTCATCCGGTCAGCCTCGTAGATAATGGCCACTTTTTGGGGGGCCACGGCGGGACTCACATAAAGTTTCGGCAGGAACTCGCGCATTGTTCCCGGTTCGGGTGAATCCCATTTGCCGATCGGAATGATGCGCGCCTTTCCCTTGGGGCGGAGGGCCAGGTAGTCGGGGTGATCCTTGAGCGCAAAATGCGCGGAAGACGCCGGTGTGTTTAATAGCCGGTCGGCGATGGCATGCGCGATCGCAACCAGCGTGCCGAGTTCGTCGCCGTGCAGCAGCAAGCTGTGCGAGAGCCGCTGGCGCGCGATGGCCTGTTCGATGACGGCGAATGCCGGGGTGCCAACCAACGCCGCAGGCCAGGGCAGGGGCGCGATCATGGGAAGGAGCGAAAAACGGTCAATGCGTCCCCACACGGCCAGACGCCATCCCGGGTCATCATTTCGAGCCGCCGCATCACTTCAGCCGGGCCTGAACTTCCGACCAGATCTTCTTTTCAATAATGTCCTCGGCCTTGGTTCCATCGACAACGATGAAACGTTCCGGCATGCCTTGGGCAAGTAGGAGATAGCCCTCCCGGACTTTCTTGTAGAAGCCGACGTTTTCGCGCTCCATGCGATCAGGCAGGTCCGTGGCGCGTTGCTTTAGCCGAGCGAGGCTGACTTCTTCGGGCACGTCGAGCACGACTGTCAGATCGGGCATTACATTCCCCACGGCAAACCGGTTGATCTGGCTCACGGGATCGGCGGCCAGATTGCGGGCGATGCCCTGATAAACGGTGGAGGAATCGAGGAAACGGTCGCTTAGGACCATCGCGCCCCGCAGTAGCGCCGGGGCAATGACTTCGCGGACCAATTGCGCCCGCGCCGCGGTAAAGAGCAGAAGCTCCGTCTCCGCGCACATCTCGTCACCGCGGGAGTTGTGTACAATGATATTCCGGATCTGTTCGCCAATTTCGGTCCCGCCGGGTTCGCGGGTGGTGACGACTTCGTGGTGGGATTTTTGAAAATGCGCCGCGAGGCGTGAAATCTGGGTGGATTTGCCCGAACCCTCAGGA
>JBEENF010000543.1:0-3074 GCA_041192325.1 Verrucomicrobiota bacterium | reverse complement strand
ATGACCACAGATTGCGGTGGGCGATCAACTCGAGTGGGTTTATCGCCGCCAGCTGCCGCCAGTAGAGCGGCGCCACCCCCCACACCAGATAGCAGACCAGCGCCGCGAGTGCGCCCTTCTTTGCTTGGGCGGCGGCGTGGGCGGAACCGGAATCAGACATCGAAGAATTCGCGGGAGGGGAGCGCGGCGAGTAGGCGCGGAGCAGCGCTCCGGAAAGGCACGCGCGCGCCCGGTCGCTGGATCAGGGCTTTGAACCGCGACCGAATTCGTATTTTTCCCCAAACTCCCGCGTGGCTTGCGCGAGCGCGGCATCGGCGGGCGTCCGCTGGGCCACTAATTCGGCGGTGCGGCGATCAACCCAGCGACGTTTGAAGTTGGCCTCCACCTCCCCCGAGATGGAGGAACTTTCCTTTGGCGCGCCGGATTTCCTGGAAAACAGGCAGCCGCTGGAGAGAACGAGAGCAAATACGAGCGAGGCGTGAAACAAACGTTTGGTCATGGCGAGTCCGGGAGGAACGTGAAACTCCGCGGCGTGGATCGCGAGCGAATCTTTCGGGCATGTTGGCGAGCAAGGCCGGAGCGGAGGAAGCGGGCCTCCCAATTGGCACGGGTGTTCCCGCCTAATCATTCCGCGAGGTGGGATCTTTTTGGTTTCGCGCGGACGGAAAACTCCCTTTGCTCTCGCTATGAGTGACGAGCAGAATCCGCCGCCCCCGGCTTTGCGGCTAAAGCCGCGATTGCGGCCGCCTGAGTCAGGCACTCCGTCCGATGCTGCTCCGACGCCGTCGGACTCGGGCACCGCACCGGAAACAACTCCGATCGAAGCAACGGCGCCGCAGGAGGCGCCCAAAGTACGGTTTAAGCCGCGGATGGTCGCGCCGGAAGCGGCGCCCGCTCTCGCCACGCCTGCTCTTTCCCCGGCTTCCGTCACGCCAGGCAGCCCGGAACTTCCTACCCCGATTTCGCTCCCGCCACCGACTGCTGAGTCGCCGGGGGTGATGGCGCCGGTCACTTCTGTTGCGCCGCCGGACGCTCCTCCGGCGCCCGCGAAAATTAAATTCAAAGCGCCGGCTCAGGCGGCTCTCACGGCACCGGCCCCCGTTTCGCTCCCGGAACCAGCGATTCCCGCGATGCCGGCGGCCGTGTCACCGGCGGAATCTGAGGTGGCCCCGACGGCAGTTGAAATCGGTAAATTCAAGCTTAAGCCCAAAGCTCCGGGGGGACCCGCTCCGGCCGGGGCGTCTCCCCCGCCACCACCGGCGTCGACCGAACCTGCCGCCACTGCGCCCGGCCCGACCCCTCCGATCCCGCCGGGCGTCCCGCCACCCTTTTCCGTCACCGCTCCGCCAAAAACCGGGAAGACGGCTCCGGCAATCCCGCCTATCCCCGTTTCGGCCCCCATCCCTGAGCCGGAAGCGCCTGAGCGCACGCCATCCAAAAACAAACGCGCTATTCCAAAGGTTGCGCTGATCGGAGCAGCCGCGGTCATGGTCGCGGCTGGCGGATTTTTCGCGTGGCAGCAATTTGCGGCACCACCACCACCGCCTCCTCCCAGAAAAGCTCCGGCGGCGGCCAAAGCGGCGCCAGCGGGCAGTCCGGTCGTTCCTGCGAGTGGCCCCACGCCTTCCAGCGCCTTAAACGCTGCGGCCAAGATGCCGGTGAACGCAATCAACCAGGCGAAGGGCGCCATTGCAGTCGCCAGCGAAGCCGCACGAACGGACCCGGTTGCCGTCCCAGCACAGGCGGAAGGGGCCAACAAAGTGGCCACGGCCGAAAAGAAAGCCCCGGCCCCGAAAGCCGTGAGTACGGTTACCTCGCTGAGTCCGGGAGTTTCTGCGACCGCGGACGTGGAAGCTGCGGCGGAAGCGAGCCCGGCCTTTCGCTCTTTTGTGGCGAATGCAAAAGTGGGGGGTGTCGCCCAAGTGGGCGCCCGGCTCGCCACCATGATTATCAACGGCCGGCTGGCCCGCGCGGGCGAAATCGTCGATGCCGGCCTCGGCATAACCTTTATGGGGATTGATGCCGAAAAACGGTATCTGATCTTCAAGGACAAGGCCGGCGCCACCGTGACGCGCCGGTACTGATCCTCCCGACGGACCAACGGCCGCTACCAGACTTCGACCGGCCCTTTCGGCACGGGGATGGCGCTCCGCTCGTGAACGTCGGCCTCGCCCGGATCCCGCATGAAGGAAGCAATCATGGGTTGCGGCAGGAATTTCTCGAGGAGTTGACCGCTTCCGTAGCAAAACTGTGCGCGCCATTCCAGGTACTCGTTCAGCGCCGATTCGAAATCGGCGCGTGAAGTCATGGTCACGATGCGTTGCTTGAAGATCTTGGCGGGACCGAAGCGCTTGGCGTACCAAGGCGCGACCTTGCGGAAGAGCCGGGCGCCATGGGCCTCGCCGTAGAATTCGCAGTAGCGCTCGAAGTGCCGGCGCAGCACGCGCACCCGCTCCGCAAAGTCGGGCTCAGGCAGCAAGTCGCCGGTGCGCAGGTAATGATCGGTGCGCCGAAAGATCCAGGGATCGTAGAAGGCTCCGCGGCCCACACTGATTCCGGCGCACCCGGTTTCGTCGCGCATGTGGCGGGCGGCCTCCGGCGTGGTCACGTCGCCATTCCCGATCACCGGAATCGACCGCACCGCTTCCACCACCTTGCGAATGCCAGCCAGGTTGACCCGCCCGGAAAAACCCTGCGCGCGGGTCCGGCCGTGCACAAAAATTGCCGCCACGCCCACGTCTTCCAGCACGTGCGCGAGTTCGGGCGCGGTCAGGTTATCGTCGTCCCAGCCGAGACGCATCTTCGCCGTCACGGGGATCTTTACCGCCGCAATCATGCCGCGGACGAGGGCGGCGGTCTTGTCGAGCTCGGTCATCATCGCGGAGCCGCCGCCGATCTTCGTCACCTTTTTGACGGGGCAGCCCATGTTGATGTCGACGGATTGCGCACCCATCTGTTCGCAGATCACGGCGGCGTCGCGCATCTCCTCGGGCACGCTGCCGAAGAGCTGGATGGCCATCGGGCGATCCTCGGCGCAGGAGGCGACGAGCTTGAGTGCGGTGGGATTGCGCTCG
>JBEENF010000542.1:0-3078 GCA_041192325.1 Verrucomicrobiota bacterium | reverse complement strand
GGGTGACTTCCTCTTCTTCGAGCGCGATTGACCGCCGGATGAAAATCCAAGCGAGAATCCAAACAAAGGGAAAAAACAACACGCCGAGAATTAGCCAGCTTAGGGTGAAGCCGCCTACGCGGCTGGCCATGAAGGCAGGCGCAAAATAATTGAGCAGCGGCATCGCGATTAATACAGCCAGAAAGGCCGCCGCGCAGGCGATCGATAGGGCAAGTTGGCGGCGCATCAGCGATCGCAAAAACGGTTCGCTATGCACCACGTCGTCGTGGGCAGGGTTGGAAGGGGGCATGCGGAGCCGAGGTTGTGAGCCGCGTTGCGATGCGCAAGCCCGGGAATCGCAATTGGTTTCCGCGTCGGTTGGGCAAAACGAAGTCGCGATTCAGCTGACGGCGCCTTGCGGTGGAGGTGGAATTGTGCCGGGAATGCTGCTGCGCGCCAAAAGGAGCAAAGCGCGAGCGCCTCGCGAGGAACGCGACGCGTTGACACCCCGGAACGGTTCGGCCGGGCTGCGGCTGTGCCGTCTGACACCAAAGAATTCTCCCGTCTCGTCGTGACGCTGTTGGCACGCTATTTTGCCCAGAACGCCCATGCGGTCCAACTGGTGGAACTTGAGGCTGTCGCGACGCAATTGGCGGCGCTTGTCGCGGACCGGGGCTTGCCACCCCCACTCGAGCCCGGCCAAGTGGGCGCACCCGGCGGAATGGCGGAATCCGAATGTTCGAACCTCGTGGCGCGAGTGCTGAACGGAACCGGCAGCGCTTTCTTGGCGGAACCGGCGCGCCAGTTGATCAAAGCGTGCTTCTATCCTGAGTTTACCGTATGCCGTAATTCGTTTTGCGAGACGACCCCAAATGGAGCTTGTCGGCGGCAGGAACTCGCCCGGGCCCGCAAGCGCATCAGCGGCGCGCATTGCGTCGATTGTCCGCTTTGGGAGCGGTATGCCCAAGCGGACCACTCCGAATTCCTGGCAGCGCAGTGGAAGAGCGGGCAAGGGGAGTTTGAAGATGCCCGGAGTATCTTTCTACCCGAGGATTTCAGAGTCCTGCGAAAAACCGTGCGGCTGCAGGCCAGGCGCAATGGTGAACTTGAGTGATTCAGGAAAGAAAAGGAGAAGGCGGGCGGTATATCCCGCCTGTGCGCTCGCTGCGTTCGTCGAAACAGCAAACGTGTGTCAGTTACCCGCGCGGCCGTGCTGCCCCCGCGACTTTCAACTTTCCGGCAACTCGTAATCGATCACGACCAGGTCGGATCTCAGCTTCCTTGAGCGCGACCTTAGGCTTTGTTAATCCCCCCATCCTCCCCCGCGCAACAGGTGTCTTTGCATGTCGCGGAAACCGATGACTCTTTCCCAACCCAAGCGGCGCGCTGATGGAGTCTGAGGATGCTGCACCCGTTTGAGGAAAGCGCACCGAAAGGCGCACCCGGTTACGACTTAAACCAGCAGCAGGAGAAACGCTTGAGTTTCCTGCATTGTGATTGGCAAACTCTCCTATCACGAATTAAGGTAATTCCCTACACTCGGTTTAATGCGAACCCTTTTTAAGCAATTGCTTACCCGCCTGCATGCGTAAACTTCGCGCCGTTGTCATCGAAGACGAAACCATGTTTCGGCAGTTAATCCTGTTGACGCTTGGCAAGGTCGCGGACGTGCAAGTCATAGGTGAGTTCGCGCTGGGCCGCCAAGGTCTTGATTTCTGCCTGGGCGAGAGGCCCGACATGTTGGTGGTCGATCTCATGTTGCCGGATCTGAACGGCCTCGACATTGCCCGCGAACTCCGTCGCGCGGCGCCGGAGATGAAAATTCTGGTCATAACGGCGCACCCCAGCGAACGGTTGCCGGCTGACCTGATGGCGTTCGGCGTAAATGGGTACGTCGACAAGACGGAACCCATCGAATACGTGCTGAGCGCAGTAGAGACGGTGCGGAGCGGGGGGATGTTTTTTGCGAGCCGCGTCCGCGCCAAAGGCGGGGCGACAACCGTGCTGAGTGACTCGCGACCGCCCCAATTGCAAAATCATCTGACGGATCGGGAGCAGGAGATCGCCCGCTTGGTCGCCGCTGGACAGATGTCCAAGGAAATTGCCGCGAAGCTGAACTTGAGTGTGCGTACGGTCGAAAAGCACCGCGCTAACATCATGGAGAAGATTGGCGTCCGCGAAGTGGCAAGTCTGACCCGCTGGTGTCTTCAGACCGGGCTGGTGGAAAGCTGACGGGCGGTATGGCCGCGGTCAGGGCCAAGCACGCCTCCGGCGGGGTCTTATGCGCCGACAAATGCCCGCAGGGGGGCGGCAATCACCGCATATTCGGCGTTGATCGCCGCAAGGTCGTCAGGCGTTACGTTGCCCGCTGTCTCGTCAGCCAATCGCCGTTCGAGCGCAGCCATGCGCTCCGATAACAGATAGGCTCCCATCAAGTGCGAATTGCTTTTCAGGTTGTGCGCGGTGCGATGCCTCTGCTTGCGATCACTTCCGGCCAGATCGCGAAGGGAAATCGGGAAATCCCGCAGGAATGTGCGCACCAATTCGCGCACGTTGTCTTCGCCGAGCGCGGCCGCAAGCTCCACGAGCGCATCAGTCGGCGGGGGCGTGTTGGGCATTCGGGAGGACGCGAGCAAATCCATGGGCGGGAGTAAAACAATTATGCTGCGGAAAATGCTCATGGAGAAATGAAGCATTTGGCCGACGGTCTCGTCGCGCCGGGTGCGTTCGTGGTCGCGGGGCCTTTGATCCCGCCGCATTCGCGCCGTTCGCAGGCCAGGCGAGAGCTGCTACCCACCCCTGCCTAATGTCCGCCTTCCAGGTCCCCCGGCCTCAGCAACGGAGCGAACGTCGCTTTGTTCGCGGCCTTCATGTAAGCTTCCTGGGGTTCGATCGTGCCGTCTTTCACGCGAGCCATAAGGCTGTTGTCCATGGTGATCATGCCCTCTGCGCCACCGCTTTCGATGATCGACTTGATGTTGGCGATTTGACCGCTTCTAATAGTGTTGGACAGAGCCTCGTGCGTGAGAAGAATCTCGTGCACTGCGCAGCGGCCTTTGGGGATGCGTTTACACAGCAACTGCGCCACGACGCCTGCCA
>JBEENF010000541.1:0-3083 GCA_041192325.1 Verrucomicrobiota bacterium | reverse complement strand
TGCCCGCTCGGGAGCGAGAGCGCAGGATTCGGCTGGAATAGATTGCGCGGGTTCGCGACGCCTCGGTCATTGAAGATGAGCGCGGCCTGTTGTGACGAGAACCGCACGCCCGCCTTCTCGGCTTGCAGGATGTCGTGGAGCATCCGCGCCGTTTGAATCGCTGCGTGGAAATCAGTAATGCCGCGATACTGGTCCACCCGAAATGGGTCGAGGTAGTGACAAAACTGATTCGCGGGGATGTCCTCCGCGCCGAAATAAACGCCATCGCGCGTGACTCGGAAAATGCGGTAAGCGACCGGCTGGCCGAAGTCGTTCGTGACGATGCCTTGGAAGTAGTTATTCGACGCGACCGCCGTGTCATTCGGATTGCCGATGCGCGTCGCGGGCACGAGTTGCAACTTGAGCCCTTCGCCGCTGCGACGAATCACGAATCCGCAATCGCCATCGACCGGCCTTTCCTCAGCGGCGAGCTGCACGAGCTTCTTGAAGCTGTGCCGGTTCGTCACGTCGCACGTCTTGCACCATGCGTGGAAATACTCGCTGATTGTCTGGTTGTAATCGCGATCGCCCGTTGTCGGCGAATACTCGTTTGGTGTGAGATACGTTCCGAACTTCCGTGAAATTTCGCGAGCCTCTGGGAAATTCTGCACGAGATCCTGCGCCTCATACATCATCACCACGCGATCGCGCTGGTTCTGCGACGACTCCGCTGGTTGAGCGTATTGTTTCGGAGCATACAGCCGGTTTGTCCGCGCGGCGTTGTATTCGAAAAGTGACTTTGCGACGCGAGCCTCCAGCCGTTTCAACGCCCACGTCGGCGCGATGTTTTCGAGCGCGCGGTCAAGCCACGGTTTCTGAGCGATCAATTTTGACGCGTCGAAAATGTCGTTGTCCATGTTGTTCAGTTGCCGGTGAAGCTGACGAAGGTCGTATCCGTGGACGTGCCAGCCGCGTCCGTCAACGCGTCTTGCAAGTTGCCGAGCATATTGTTCAGCGCGTTTAAGTCCGCGCGGCTCACGCTTTTCCCGTTCAAGCTGTAACTCTGGTTGAGCAGCACCGCTTGAATCGCGTCAATCGTCTTGGTCTTGAGCGCGGTCAGGGTCGCGCTATCCAGTCCGAGAAATGGGTTGTCGAGCATACCACTGCCCGAAACGTCAAACCGGCCTTAGTCTTTCGTCGGCGTGTAGCGGACGACGTTGGCAATCGTGGCCATGCAGAGCATCATCGCCGAGGTGTCGAGCCCGTGATTCGGCGCGTTGCTTTTGACCTCGCGCCACTCCCAAACGCCGGTGCGGATTTCAACCTTCGACTCGCCGCGCAGGTGTTCGAGATAGAGCGGATTGACATCGGCAGGTAGGAGCCACTTGAGATCGCCCTTGGCCTCTAGCGCGTTCGCGAGGAGGTCTTTGAAGTAATCGCCTGACCAGTCGTAGTAGAACACATCCCCGCCTCGGTAGTCGCTCACGCGCGGCTCGCTGAATGGGAAGTTGATGAGCTTGTCGCTCGCGTCGTCCTTCATCGTCCACGTCTTGCGAGCGTGCCCGCGCATCCCTCTCCAACCGAAGTCCGCGCAGTCACGGTCCACGTCAGCCGGTCGGTAACCGCGATCTTGAGCGACGCACGCGTCCTGCACCTTGTAGCGGTGCTGCATCTGCCGAAGCTGGTCCCGCGTCTCGATGCGGCCGAAATAAAGTTGCTTGTAGGTCGGCCCCGTCGCCGAGGAGAACGCGCCGATTTCCACCCACCAGTGATCTTGCTGCCGGTCGATGGCCATGAACCGGATGACCTCGCCGTCGATGCCTTCGCCGTTCGAGAACTGGGCGACGGTGTAGTCGGACTTTGTCACGAAGAGGTTCACCACCTTCTTCTCGACAATCCACGGGCGGGCTTCGCGCTTCGTGCGAAACTCGATCTTCATCTTATCATCGCCCTGCCGAACGTGGTGATTGTCCGCCTCGCAGAACTCCTCGACGAGTAAACGCATCGGGCGGCTTACAACCGCCTCGACGCGGAAGCTCTGAATCTCCGATGGCGCAGTCGGGTTCATCGGCACGAAGCGACCGGCGCGCTTCCAGCCGTTGCGCGTCGTGTCGGTGTCTGGTGACTCATGGCCGCAGTGAGGGCACCGGAAGCGGCACGAGGCGACCGCGCGCGGCACGTCCCACGTCTCGTCGTCGCGCTTGGCCGCGGCATCCCAGACCACGCCGCCCCGCAAGCCCGTCTCCTCGTTTTTGTCGAGCGCGAACGCGAGCGGGTGAACTTTGCGGCACAACGGACATTCCGTGCTCCACTCCTGTTGGTTGCCTTGGCGGAACGAGGTGTCTTCCACGTTGCCGGTTTCGAGGTCCATGATCGGCGCTTGCGACGTGTTGTAGATTTTCGATCGCCCGACTTCCTCGAAGCGCGAGACGCGGGCGACGGCGTGGCCATAGGGTTCCTGCCACTTTGGGAGCCATATCTCGTCATTTATTTTGTAACGAATCGACTGACTTTGCTGGCTGGAAATGTTCGCAGGGTTGAGCAGGAAAAAGAACCCGCCGAAGTAAATCTCGGTCGTCGTCCGGTTCGGCCCGACGCGCGGCAGCATCGCCGCGACCGGCTTGCACGATTCAAAGATCGGGTTGAGCCGTGACTTGGCGTGCCGGTCGATCATCTCATCCGTCTGCATCGTCCACGAGATCGGCCCCGCGTCGTTGCATATCAGCCAAGGCACCCAGATGTCGGCCACGAGTGTGCCGCCGATCTGCACGGCTTTGCGAAAGTGCACGCGGCGCACCAATGGATTTTGCAGCGCGTCGAAGATCGGAATCAGCCAAGGTGAAATCTTAACGTTGAACGGTCCGCTGGTCGCGTAGCTCTCTGGCAGAATGATGTGCTTCCGCGCCCACTCGTAGATCGGCGAGATGTCGGGCTGCGGCAAGCGCAGGGTGGCGCAGAGAAGGTCGGAGGCGATCATATCCTAATAATCTGCGGGCAGTTTTTGCGAGCGTCGCAAAGCCGCTGGATGTCGTCCTCGGTGATTCTGTGATTCTGCACGCCCAAGCCTCCGCTCAAATTGCTCACGCTCTGCCGGTCGCGCCGGT
>JBEENF010000540.1:0-3085 GCA_041192325.1 Verrucomicrobiota bacterium | reverse complement strand
GCCAAGGGTGCCAAGGGTGCCAAGGTGCCAGAGTGCCAGAGTGCCAGAGTGCCGAGGGAAGGCGCCCTACGGTAGGCTATGCGACGTGACTCGTTTCGAATCCGCGTTGGTCTACGCCAACCAGGTCTACCACGGGCAACTCCGCAAGGGCACCGGCATTCCGTACATGGCCCACATCCTGGGCGTGGTCGCCATCGCGATGGAGTACGGCGCCGACGAAGACCAGGCCATTGGCGCGTTGCTGCATGACGCGGCGGAGGATGGCGGGGGCGAGGCGCGCCTCGCTGAGATCCGCGCGCGCTTCGGTGATGCGGTCGGCGACATCGTGTTGGGCTGCAGCGACAGCCTGGCCGAGCACCCCGAAGACAAGGCGCCCTGGCGCGACCGCAAGGAAAGCTACCTCACCCATGTTGAAAGCGCCAGCGACTCTGTGTGCCTGGTGTCCGCGTCCGACAAACTGCACAACGTCCGGTCGATCATCCGCGACCTGCGGATGCACGGCGACGAGGTGTGGGATCGGTTCCAGGGTAAGCGCGACGGGTCGCTGTGGTACTACGAGGCGGTGGCCGGTGCTCTCGCGCAGAGGTACCGCGCGCCGCTGACGCGCGACCTGCTGCGCGAGGTGGAGGCGTTGCGCCATTTGGCCGATAATCTCTGACATGAAGTCGTTCGTCCGGCGTTTCCTGATTGGCGGGTTCGTGCTTTCGGCGCTCCCAGTTCCCTGCGTTGCGCAATCCGAGCCCCGCTACGATGCGGGCAATCCCACCCTCCAGCAGATGTGGGTCGATCCGGTTCGTGGCAACGACCGAGCGAGCGGACGCAGTGCCGGCGAGGCGGTGCGGACGCTGATTGAAGCGTGGAACCGCATTCCGTCCAATTCCGCGGCCAGCGCGCTCGCCGGCAGTGGATACGAGATTCGCCTGCAGCCCGGCGAGTATCCGGCGGACACGATTCCCCACTACATGGAAGCGCGTTACGGGTCGGCCACGGCGCCGATCGTCTTGCGCGCCGTCAACGGCGCCGGCAGTGCGACCCTGCGCACGGGCTTGAACATCGCGCATGTCGCCTATCTCTATGTCGTCGACGTCGACATCGTCCCGTCGCCTGCGGCCGACGTGTTCCACTGCGAAGACTGCGACCACATCCTGCTGCGCAACGTCACGTTCACCGGCGGCAAACGGCCGGTGGAGGGTGTTAGGTCGGAGGTCGCGCACGAAACGGTCAAGGTCAACCAGTCGACGCATTTCTATATCGAGGACTCACGCATCAGTGGCGCCGACGACAACGCCATCGACTTCGTCGCCGTCCAGAACGGGCACATCGTCCGCAACCGCGTGTCTGGCGCGAACGATTGGTGCGGCTACGTCAAGGGCGGGTCGGCCTCGATTCTCGTCGACAGCAACGAGTTTCACGACTGTGGCACCGGCGGCTTCACGGTGGGGCAGGGCACCGGCTTGCAGTTCATGAGCACGCCGTGGCTGCATTACGAAGCCTACGACATCCGCGTGGTCAACAACATCGTGCATGACACCGAGGGCGCCGGGCTCGGCGTGAACGGGGGCTACAACGTGCTGGTCGCCTGGAACACGCTCTACCGCGTGGGCACGCGCAGCCACGTGCTGGAAGCCGGCTTCGGCGCCCGGAGTTGCGACGCGGCCGATGTCGCGGCGGAGAGAACCGCGTGCGAGAGTCGTCTTGCGGCGGGAGCGTGGGGAACCACGACCGTGGATAACGGCGAGAACTTCGTTCGCATCCCCAACAACCACGTGTTCCTGATGAACAACGTGGTGTCCAATCCGGAAGGCGCCGGCAGCCAGTGGCAGCATTTCCAGATCAACGGGATGTATGAAGGCGGCCCGTCCGGGACCGGTGCGCCGAATTCGAATCGCGCCGACAACGACCTGCGCATTGCCGGCAACGTGATTTGGAATGGGCCGTCCGGACATCCGCTGGGCGTAGGCGACGACTCGGGCTGCCCGGCCAGTCATGCGACCTGCGGCGAGCCGTACATCGTAGCCAACAATGCGGTGAACACGCGGCCACCGGGCTTTGCCGATCTCGCCGCGGGTAACGTGCGGCCAACCGGTGCGCTTGCCAGCGCGCACAGTGTGACGGTGCCCGACTTCTCGTACGGCGACCTGCCGTCGCGTCCCCAGGCGCCGGCGGGCACGACGTCCAATCGCCTCGCGCTCGATCGCTACGGCCGCCCGCGCGGCGCCAGCGACCCACCGGGCGCGGCGCTTCCGCAATGAAATAACGAAGAACGAATTACGAAGAACGAATTACGAGCGTCTTTGTTCTTCCTTACTTACCCTGCAGCGTCGCCAGGTATTCCACCAGCGATTCGATGCGCCGCTTCACGGCCTCGGCATCACCGGCGCCAGCCGAGGCCAGGAACGCATCGCCCCACTGCGGCATGTCACCGCCGCCGTGGCCCTTGACCTTCTTCTTGCCGTCGATCACCTGGAACACCATGTCACGCGGAAAGGTGCCGCCGTTGCGTTCGGTGAGTCCCGTGAGGTCCGCGGGTTTTGGCTTGAGCGTGGCCGCCAGCGTGCCGGTGCCCTTGGCATCCTTGCCGTGGCACGCGACGCAGTATTGCGCGAAGTTATTGGCTCCCGCAGCGACCATCGCCCGGGGCGGCGCCGCCGCCGGTTCTTGGGCGGAAATGGTTGATTGAGTGCCGAGCGTAATGGCCAACGCCAACGCAAGGCCGAATCCGAAAAGTGTCAAGCGCATGGCGATACCTCTTGTCAGGTATCAGTGCAGAACTGGTGCCAGTGTGGTTTGCCCGAAGAAACACGCCCAAATTGGCGCCGGACTGGCGCGCCAAGGGAAAAAAGCCCCCTCGCCGCGAAAAATCCTCAGGACGCTGAGAAGGGTGGCACCCGCTTCTTTGTCGACTGCGATTCGCACGCGGTGGACCCGTAATTGCCGGGGTTTTTGAACGCTCGTTTGATATCATCTTTTTTCTGATGCCCCCCACAATCCCGCCGGCTGGTCAGGTCGTGATTCTGGGGGCCGCCCGCACCCCCATCGGCAAGTTCGGCGGGTCATTCAAGGACGTGCACGCGGCCGAACTGGG
>JBEENF010000539.1:0-3085 GCA_041192325.1 Verrucomicrobiota bacterium | reverse complement strand
GCGCGGTTTGCGGCATTTCACTCCTTATTCAACCCATGCTTGTTTATCCTTCGTTGCGTTCGATGATCCGTTCTGTGGTCGTGCTTGGCCTCGGTGGAGCCGCCTTTGGGGCTCAGATCGCGCCGGTGGCTCCGGTCGCTTCGACGCAACCCATTGTCCTGAGTCCTTTTGAGGTGCAGGCTTCGTCCACCGGGGGTTATCGCTCCGCCGCAGCCGTGACGGGCACCGGCACCGCGGGTCTGATCAAGGACACCCCCCTGAACATCAGCATGGTGTCGCAGGAGCTCGTCCAGGATCAGGCCGGCAACCAACTCGTCGACGTGCTCCGCTCCGCCAGTTCGGTCGCTTTGCACGTGAAAGACGAAACCCAGATCCTCATTCGCGGTTACACGGGCCCGCAGTTCGTCAACGGCTTGCCCGCCGGCCAGGGACTCTCGCTTTACGATGTGGATCGCATCGAGGTCGTGAAAGGCCCGAACGCCGTCTTCGCGGGCATTTCCAACCCGGGTGGCACCGTTAACCTGATCAAGCTGAAACCCAGTTTCACGCCCCGGCATTCGCTGGAGGTGAGCTATGGCTCGTTTGACCACAAGCGGGCGGTGGCCCGTTCGTCGGCCCCGCTGGTCAAGGATCAGCTGGCGTACAGCCTGGTTTACGGCCGCACGGATGAAGGCAGCGACATCGACAACATGTTTACGAAGGAGAATTTCTACAGCGGCGGCCTCACGTGGAAACCGCTTCCCCAACTCAGCTTCACCGGGCGTTACAGCAAACTGGGTCGCATCGCTGGACGCCGCCCGCACACGGTGGTGAGTCACCCGCTGTTCCAGGAACGCGATCGCGAAGCGATTGAGCGCTACGACCGGCTCGGGCTCGCGCGCCCCGCCAGTTACCCGCAGGTGGAAAACGGCGCGGTGCGCAATGCGCTGGGTCAGCCGATCCAAACCGGCCGGGCCGCGCCCGAGGGGGTGGACGCGTTCATTGCCCGCACGCTCGGCGCCAACGTGGCGCCGTATCCCGGCGTCTATTCGCAGGAATTTTTCCCCAACGAATCCTACAACTATAACGGTACGGAGGGTCGCGACAATTATAACAACCAGACCACGACGCTGGAAAGCGAGTGGGTGCCGTCGCCGGTCTTTGCCATGCGCGGCATCTTCCAGCAGGTCGACAGCAACCGGATGCGGCGCGAATTCAACGGCCTGCGGCCCGTCGCCGGCCAGCGGCTGCGCAGCTCAATCTCGGACTTCAAGCCGGGTGGGGTGATTTTTTCCGCCAAGCTCGAAGGGGTTTACAAACTCGACCTGCGACGGGCGGGAAAGCACGACCTGCTCGCGGGCTTTCAGCACGATGGCGGCAAGGACGTGATCAGTCCGATCACCGTCGCGACCTCGCGCATCCTCACCTTAAATCCCCGCACGGACCCGCTGCCGAATTTGTTGCAGCTCATGCGGGACCAATACGGGCCCAACTACAACGAGCCGGGCGTGCTGCGCAAAGGCGGCGGGCACTCCAACTCGTATTACGGCGTGCTCCAGTCTTCATTTTTTGGGGACCGGCTCCGGACGTTGATCGGCGGCCGCCAGATCGCGAATTACCGGCCCACGGATGACAACCGCGATGGCATCGATGTCGATTTCAAGACCCGCAAACTCGTGCCGCAATACGGCGCGCTCTTTCGGCTGTCGCCGGCACTGAGTCTTTACGGCAGCTTCAGCAAGACCTTCGTGCCGCAGCGGCAGCAGAGCGCCGACCTGGCCGCGATTCGCGCCACGCAGGGTGATCCCACCTCGCCGAGCTACCGGCCGCCGGCCGTCACGCCCGTGCAATTCATCGCGGCCGATCTCTTGGGACGCGGTTGGGAAATCGGCGCCAAATTTGAAGCCGCGGCCAGCCGGTTGTCCGGCACGGTGTCGTATTTCGAGAACGAGGAATCGTCGCGCCTCGACATCGATACCACGAACCAGGTGCTCTACCAGTTGCCGGGCGGCACCGTGCGCATTCCTGCCGGACGGACGCGCACCAAGGGCATTGAGAGCGAATGGGTGTGGACGGCCTCGCGAAATTACCAGGCGCTCTTGAGCGGAAGCTATTTCTTCAAGAAGAACGAAATCTCCAACCCGGCGGAGCCGCGCGAAATCGGATCCAATCTCGAATCCGTGCCGAAGTACACGCTGAGCCTTTGGAACAAGTACACCTTCACGAGCCCCAGGCTGCGGGGCGCTTATGTCGGCGGCGGCGCGCTGGCGATTGGCGAAACCTACGAACATCCGAGTTGGACCATTCCGATCAAGAGCGACCCCGTCGTGCTGCTCGAAGCCATGGTCGGCTACGCCCTGAAGCTCGGCAATTTGCCGGTGGATGCGCGCTTGAACATCCGCAATCTCGCGGACAAGCGCTACCTCAACGGCACGTTCCAGTTCGGCGAGCCGCGGACCATCATCGCGAGCATGGGTGTGCGGTTTTGATCTGACGCCGCGAGTGGTCTAAAATTTCGGGGAGCGCAGCACTTGCTGCGCTCCTTTTTTTTGGCCGGCCGCAACCAGTACGGTCCTGGCCGCTGCCCGCGTCGCCCTGGCGGGCAATCGAATTTTCCTGCCCCGCGCCGCGCGCGAGGTCGTGATTCAATCCGGCGCGGATTTCTTTCCCTTCTTCTTGGCTGCCGGCGGCGTGCTGTATTCCGGGCGCTTCTGCAGCTCTTTCAGGTAGGGTGCGTACTCCGGCGAGGTCATCCAGTGGCGCGTGGGCGGTTCCTTCGGATCGACCCGGCCCTCGGGGTAATCCTTTCCTTCCACACTGGCCTTGACCGACTCGTTCCAGCTTTGCAGCGCCGCGCGCATCCGGGCGGCGATCTCGGGTTTTTCTGCCGCCAGGTCCTTTTTCTCCTGTGGGTCCGCGATGATGTCGTAGAGTTCAAAGGGGCCCGTCTCGGTGTTGAGCGCCACGAGCTTGTAACGGTTGTCGATGAAGGCGGCGCGTCCGGTGTGGCGGAAACCCATGGGTCTCGCGCGCTCCTTGAGGTCGGTCGTGAACAGCGGTTTCAGGCTCAGCCCGTCGATCGGCTTGAGCAACGCGGACTCCGGCA
>JBEENF010000538.1:0-3099 GCA_041192325.1 Verrucomicrobiota bacterium | reverse complement strand
AAACCCGATTTCAAAGGCACGATCTATCGTGTGCAGAAGAAGAATGCGCCGCAGGTTGCGAATGCCTACGGCCAGGATGTGGCTTGGGACAAAGTCACCTCCGCGGATCTCACGCGACTGGCCACGGACGACCGGTGGATGGTGCGGCAAAGGGCGGCGGCCATCAGCCAGAAAAGCCGCGCCAAGGAGGCCCCCGGGCTCGCCGACTTGAGCCCCACGGCTAAAGCAATCCTACGGTTGCGCGCCTGCGAGGCGATCGCCCGCGCGAAGCGAATCGAACCCGCCCAGCGCGACGCCTTGCTCGCCATGTTCGGTGAAAACCTGGATCCAGCGTTGGAGCACGGCGCCATCTACGCCGCCCTGACCACCCGTTGCTTCAATCTCGAAACCCTGCGGCAGGCGTCCTCTCCCGTTGTCATCCGACGTCTGCTGGTGGCGGTGGATCAATCGGCCACCGACGCGGTGGAACGCGACGCGCTCGTAGCATGGGCGCGGAAACAGATCGACTCGGCGGACGCCGCTTTGGCCCGCACGGCGGTGGCCGTCGTGGTGCGACACCCGCGGGCGCTGGAACTCCTGCAGAAGGATTTTTCCGCCCAGCTCGCCGGGCCCAGCGTGAGCCGTGGGATGCTGAATATTTTGACGGAGGTAACCTCCGCCCAAATCGTGAAACCCGAGGCGCAGTCCTTGGTGACCGCGATGCTGAAGCACCCGTCCGCGGCGGTGCGGCAGGCCGCTTGGCAGGTGATCTCGCTCCAGTCGGGCGCTACCTCCGGCGGTGGCCGCGGTTCGGCCCCCGGTCGGGGCACCGGTCGCGGGCCTGGTCGAGGTTCAGGAGGCGAATCCGTCGCCGTAACCAACGCCGAATGGTTGGCCCCGATGTCCCAAAGCTTGGGCGCGGCGGCGGCGGCCGACCTGCCTTTGCTGCTCGAGGCGATTGGCAAGCTGCGCACGGACCATTTCGATTCCGCGCTGCGGGGGCTGATCAATGATGAAAAGCGCCCGCAACCGATCCGGTTGAAAGCGCTCGCCGCCGCGTCACGGCCTAATCAGCCGTTGGGCGCCGATGCGTTTGCAATGCTTACCCCCATGGCAAAAGGCGGCGCCTCGCCGACTGCGCAGGTCGACGCGGTGCGCTTTCTCGCCCGCTCGCGCCTTTCCAAGGAACAGTTGAGCGCACTCAGTCCTCTGCTGAAAACGGCCGGCCCAGTTGAACTCCGCACCCTGTTGCCACTCACGCGGCAGGCTTTCGACGCCGAACTCGGTCAAGTTTGGGCGGAGAGCGTCGCCCAATCGCCTTTTGTCGGTTCCGTCGAGGAGAGTCTCATTCGCACCAGTTTCGCCTCGTTGCCCGCGGAGCAGTACGAAAAGATTCTCGGCCCCGCAGTCCGCAGCGCCGTGGCGGCTCAGGATGCAAAGAAGCGCCGGCTCGAAACGTTGTCCGCCAGTGCCGCAAGGGGGCGGGCCAGCGAGGGCCGGAAGGCCTATGAAAACAGCGCGTGCGTGGCCTGTCACAAAGCGGACGGTCTTGGCCGCGCGATGGGCCCGGACCTCAGCCGGATCGGCCAAATCCGCAGCGAACGGGATCTGCTGGAATCCATTCTTTTTCCCGATGCCACCATCGCCCGGGATTACGAAACGCACTTGGTGGAAACGGCCGATGGCCAGACATATACGGGGATGGTAAAGAACAATTCCGCCGAGGGACTGGTGCTGATGGATCTCGCCGGTCAGGAGAAGACCCTGCCCCAAGCCCAAATCGTGGGCAACAACGTCATGAACACCAGCCTGATGCCCATGGGCCTTGAGCAATCCCTCACGGAGCAGCAGTTACTCGACATGGTCGCGTGGCTGGCGTCGCTGAAATGAGCGGTGCGGCGCCGCTTTCTGAAAAATGCTGATCCGGGACCCGTTGCATGAACACGGCCTTTAATTTGCAGTTAAAAGGTTTATGTTTGTCGCGATGGAGTCCGCTGGTATCTTTTGTCCCTTATGGGCGATCATGGCGTATCCCAACCAAGTTCGCTTTCTTCACTTTTTTGCGCGGTGACAGGATGACAGCATCCGCGTTGCCTCCCTGCCTCTCGTTAGTTGTTCGAACCATAACCCATCAGCACCGATGAAACTAAAGACCACCCTCGCCGCGCTCCTTGCGTGGCTCTCCGTCAGCCTGGCGCCGGGAGTATTCGGCCAGGCCGCCGCCGGCTCCGTCTCCGGCACCGTCAGCAACGTTGTTACCGGCAATCTCCTCGAAGGAGCCAAAGTGGAAGTGCCGCAACTCGGCCTTACCGCACTGACGGATCCGACGGGTCGGTTCGTGCTCCCCGCGGTGCCCGCCGGCAGCTACGAACTCGTCGCCTCCTACACCGGTTTGGATTCGGTGAAGTCGTCGCTGACCGTCTCTGCCGGACAGCGCGCCGTGAAGAATTTCGAACTCACGACCGGGATCTACAAACTCCAGGAATTCAAGGTTACCGGAGACCGTGAAGGCGCCGCAGCGGCGATCACGGCCCAGCGCAATGCCGACAACGTGAAGAACATCGTCGCGATGGATTCATTCGGTAATCTGCCCAACCGCAGTCCTGGCGAGGTCGCCATCCGGCTGCCGGGCGTGGCCGGCAATTTGGACGCGGAAGGTAATGTCACCAGCTTGGTCATCCGCGGCATGGGGCCGAGCCTCAATGCGGTCACGATGGACAACACCATCATGGCGAGCGAAGGCGGCATGGGACGGAGCTTCCCGATGAGCATTCTGACCGGCGCGCTTTTCGACCAGGTTGAGCTGATCAAGGGCCAGACGCCGGACAAAGGCGCCGCCTCCATGGGCGGCACCCTCAATCTGAAGACGCGTTCCGCGCTCAGCATGGCGGACAAGCGCCGCCTGACTTACAGCTTTGCGGGTCGGGCCGCTCCCTCGTTCACGGAGCAAATTCCGCTCCGCGAAAAGAGCCGGTACCACCCGTTGTTTAATGTGGGTTACCACGAAATTTTCAGCGTGATGGGTGGCGAGCGGAATCTCGGCGTGGTGGTGAATACCTTCTATAGCGAAAACGTCGCGGGCATGTTCCGCAGCACGCGCGATTTTCAGAACACCACCGA
>JBEENF010000537.1:0-3107 GCA_041192325.1 Verrucomicrobiota bacterium | reverse complement strand
AAGCGCGCTGAGGCCCCGTTGGTCAGCCGAAAATCGTTTGAGCGCCACGCGCTGCGGCCGAGCGTTTCCCCGTCGCCCGCCTTGGCAATAGGGCCCACGTTGAGCTTTTGCGTTTGCTGGGCCTCGGGAAAGGCCGCTGCGAGGGAATGCTCAAACAGCGCGTGGTGCAACTGGCCCCACTGCCAGCCGGCCGGGTCCGCGCCGAGGCGCTGGGTGAGTTCGGCACACGCCGCATCGAGGGTCGTGAGAAGCAGTTCATCCCGCGCGCGGCCGGGATCGGCGCCGAGCCGCGAATCCGGGTGCTCCAGGTACGCGATCATCGCGGCCGCATCCCCTCCGCCGATGAGCGCCGCCGCGGCAGGCGGCGCGAGTTTGCGCACGAGGGCGGGGCTGACGTGCTTGTGAAACCAAACATTGAATACGGCGGCGCCCACGGAATCGCGGGCCGCCCGGTGGTCCCACGCACGCAGGGCAGCCAGCGCGGCGGCAGCCGGCGATGGCGCGGGGGCCGGGAGGTTTTTGACCACGGCGGCGAAGCGCTGGCCCGTGGTATTCAGTACATCCGTTTGCGCGCGGATAATATCGGGCACGTCGAATTTGGCGGCGCCGCCAAAGATCTGGCGCTGCCGCAGGATGCGGGCGGGGTCCGCCCATTCGAAGGCGAGTTTGGTCTGTGCGTAGTCGTAGGTCGGGGGCAGGTTCATCTCATTCGAGGTGCCGATCCACCCATCGGCCGGATTAAACCGGCGGGGCAATTCGTCCATGGTGCGGAAGCCCTGCCATTCGTAACGCCCGTCGCCCGGCACGGGTACCAGTCCGTCCCAGTTGGGCCGGATCGGCGCGAGACCGGAAGGCGCCCAGCCGATATTGCCGGCCCGGTCCGCGTAGAGGTAATTCAGCGAGGGCGTGCCGTGGCGGTTCATCGCTGCCAGAAATTCATTCCAGTTTTTTGCCCGCAGATATTCCAGACTGGAAAGATACGGCGACGTGCCGGGCTCGAGCCAGGCGACGCGGGTGGCGTAGGCGCGGTGGCGCTTGGCGTCTTCGTGCACCACCGGGCCGTGGCGGGTGAACTTCACGTCCAGGGTGCGCGGCGCCTCGCCTTTCACCTCAAGCGTTTCGCGTACGACGCGGAACGGCTCCCAACGGCCTTGGTAGCGGTATTCGCCGGGTTGGGCGGGATTGGTTTCGTAAACGTACAGGTCCTCCTGATCGATCGGGAAGATCGTGAGTCCAAACGCGATTTCGCCATTATGCCCGAGGGAAATGCCGGGGAGAAAGGGTTCGCCGGCGCCGATGACATCAAAGCCCGGAGCCGAGAGGTGCGTGAAATAACGCAGTGACGGCACCCCGTGGACGCGATGCGGATCATTGGCCAGGATGGGCCGGCCGGTGATGGAGCGACTGGGCGCGATCGCGAAGTTGTTGCTCGCATGGAGCGGCAGATCGAGGGAGTGCTGGAGTTCGGCCCGGGCGTTGCGGGCGGGTGGCGTGACGCCCTTCAATTTGGCGGCGGTGAAGGTCACCGGATCGCGCGCGAGGTTGTACAATTTGAGCACGGCCTCCGGGATATCCGCCGGATCGAGCCCCTCCGGCACGCGGGTTTGCCACGCGGGTTCGAGGCGACGGCGCAGGGTGTCCGCGGAAATGTCAGCGACCGCCGCCACCCGGCCGCGGGCGACTTCGCTGGCGAGGTTGTTGGCGAGACCGTGACTGCGAATGCGCACCACATCCTCCGCGCGCCAGAAGGAAGGGAGATAATTCAAAAGTTTGAACTCGGGCGGCAGCAGCTCTGGCTGCGACTTGACCAAGGCGACGTAGGCGTTGATGCCGGCGACGAAGCTTTCGACGGCGCGTTTCGCATCGGAATGATAAGCGATCCATTCCGCCCGCATGTCTCCGCGGTAAAGATACAGGCGATTCGCCTGATCCTGCTCGGCGAAAGCGGGGCCGAACTCGCGCGCGAGTTCGCCGAGGCCGCGTTTGCGCCAGAGGTCAATCTGCCACAGCCGGTCCCGCGCCACGTTGAAGCCCTGGCCGAAAAACGCCGCGTAGATCGTGGGCGCGTAAATGTGGCCGACGCCCCAGCGGTCGACGAGGATCTCGACCGGATCGTTGAGGCCGCCGACTACGTGCTGGGTGGTTGGGAGCGAAGGAGTGGCGGCCCACGCCGCAATCAAGCCGGTGAGTTGCGCAAGGCAGAGAGCACGAATCAGCATGGGGAGGAGAAGAGACGGACCGGGGTAATGTTGCCCCTGCATAGGGGATCGGTGACCGGGCCAAGGTCAATCGTCGGATGATCGGTTCACTTTACCTCGAGTTCACCTTTTTCGGTGGGAATAAAAAAGCCTGACGCGCGGGCGTCAGGCTGGCGGAAGTCAAACTTAGCAGGGCTCAGCCGAGCTTCTTCCGGAAGAATTCGAGGGTGCGATCCCACGACAGCTTGGCGGCGGCCTCGTCGCAGCGCGGCGTCGTGTCGTTGTGGAAGCCGTGGTTGACCTTGGGGTAAGTGTGGACCGTGTGCTCGACGTTGGCGGCCTTAAGCGCGGCGGCGTAGGCGGGCACCCGGCTGTTGATGCCCGTGTCCATTTCAGCGAGCTGAATCAGCAAGGCCCCCTTGACCTTGGCCGCGTCCTCCGGGGGCGGCGGGCCGCCGTAGTACGGGACGGCGGCTTTGATCACGTCGGGTAAACGCACGGCGAGGGTGTGAGCCATGCCGCCGCCAAAACAGAACCCGACCACGCCCATGCTGCCGTTGCAGGACGGGTGACCCTGCAAGAACTTGGTCGCCGCAATGAAGTCCTCGGTGATCTTGTTGCGATCGAGCTTGGCCTGCATCGTCCGACCTTCTTCGTCGTTGCCGGGATAGCCGCCGAGGGCGTAAAGCGCATCAGGGGCAAACGCCACGAAACCAGCCAGGGCCAGACGACGCGCGACGTCCTCGACGTAGGGGTTCAAGCCGCGGTTTTCATGGACGACGATCACGCCGGCGAGTTTGCCGGGGGCGTTGGCCGGCTTGGCAAACAGGCCGCGCATTTCGCCGTTGGCCGCGTTGCCGGCGGGCGACGGGTACTTGAGATATTCGGATTTTACCCGCGCGTCCTCCT
>JBEENF010000536.1:0-3117 GCA_041192325.1 Verrucomicrobiota bacterium | reverse complement strand
GCCCCGACGGGACGCACCCTTCCGAATCCGGCCGCGCGAAAGTGGGCCGCCTGCTGCTGGAGTTTTTCAAAACGGATCCGACGACGCAAAATTGGTTCTTGAAAACCAGCCGTTGAGCGCGCCTGCGCGCGGGAATTACGTCTGGGGTCGCGGCGGTCGGTGGCCGCGACCTTACAAAGCAGGCGAGGTGGCGGACGATTGCGCGACGCGCGCCAGCGCTGCGGCGAGATCGCGGGACACGAATGGTTTTGAAAGGTAGTCATCCATCCCTGCGGCCAGACAGGCTTCGCGATCGCCGGCCATCGCGTGTGCGGTGAGAGCGATAATGTGTACACGAGTCTGCAACGAACTTTGTTTTGCTTCCGCGGCGCGGATTTGCCGAGTCGCTTCCAGCCCATCGAGCACCGGCATCTGGCAGTCCATCAGTACGACGTCGAAGGTGCTTCCGCTGACGGCGGCCACCGCCTGCGCGCCATCGCCAACAATGGTGGGGCGCAAGCCTAGCTTCTCCAAATGCCGGCGGGTCACGATTTGGTTAACGATGTTATCCTCCGCGAGCAACACGCGGAGCAGCGGACCCGTGGGAGCAAGCGGCGCGTCGCGGTTCGCAGCGTGGGCAGGCTCGGCTCGGGACGTGGTCAGATCAGGCTCGGGCGAGGTGGCATCCTGCAGCGCTTGCCAGAGTTGCGCTTGACGGACCGGCTTCACGACCACCCCGTGGACGCCGACCGCCGCGAACTGCGTAAAGGCGGGCCGCTGCCGCAACGGCGTGAGGAGAACGATGCGAATTCCTGCCAGTCCAGCATCGGCTTGAATGGTGCGCGCCAGATCAAGGCCGTCCATGGCCCCCGGAATTTGCAGCTCGATGAGCGCGACGCCAAAAGGCCGGGCGTTCGTCGCGGCCTCGCGTAGCTGGCGGAGGGCGGCGTTGGCTTCGGTCGCAACCTCGCCCCGCGCTCCCCAGGCGGAAAGCTGGCGGCAGAGCGCGTGGGCCGAGGTCGCGTTATTATCCACGACGAGGCAGCGGAGCTCATTCAGCGCCGGCCGCTTTTCCGGAGTAGTGCGAGCGTCGGCTTGGAGGACAAACTCCGCGGTAAAGCAGAACGTGGAGCCTCGGCCCGCGGAACTTTTGACTCCGATATCGCCATGCATGAGCCGGGCGAGCTGCCGGCTGATCGCCAAACCCAGGCCGGATCCGCCATACTCGCGCGTCGTGCTGCCATCCGCCTGCACGAAAGGTTTGAAGAGGCGCTCTTGTTGTTCCGGTGAAATGCCGATGCCGGTGTCGCGCACCGTAAAACTTAGGCGCACGCGATCACCGGTGGCGGAGAGCTGCTTGACATGCAGGAAAACTTCGCCCGACGGCGTGAACTTCACGCCATTGCCGACCAGGTTGAGGAGCACTTGATGCAGACGACCGGCATCACCCACGACGCGGGTGAGCACGTCCTCATCGATCCAGTGGACCAGTTCGATGTTCCCGGCGCTCGCCCGTGGCGCGAGGAGTTGCAGGCACCCTTCGATCGGTTCGCGCAAGTCAAAGGGTTCGGCTTCGAAGGTCAGATGACCTGCCTCGATGCGGGAGAAATCCAGAATATCGTTAATGATGCCGAGCAGCGTGCTGGCACTTTTCTGCGCGATGCCGTTGAGCGAGCGCTGGTCGTCGGTGAGCGTCGAGTCGCTTAGCAGCTCAATGGAGCCCAACACCCCATTCAAGGGCGTGCGAATCTCGTGACTCATGTTGGCGAGAAATTGGGACTTCAGCCGCGCCGATTCCTGGGCGGATTCGGCCGCTTCGCGGAGGACCTGCGCCGATTCCCGGGCGGCTTCGGCTGCTTCGCGGAGGACCTGTTCAGCTTGCTTTCGACCGGAGATGTCGGAGTGCGCGCCGATCATGCGCAAGGGCCCGCCCGTTTCGTCGCGTGCGACCACGAGGCAGTGACTTTGCATCCACAGGTAGGCGCCATCGGCACGGCGGAGACGATGCTCCGTCGTGCACTTTGCGGTTCTGCCTGCGAGATGCTCGCCGAGCGCGTGTTCGACCGCGGCGCGGTCCTCGTGATGGAGACGATCCTTCCACTCCGCGAGGGTGGAGCCCACCTCCTGGTCGGAGTGGCCCAACATCTGGGCCCATCGATGCGGAAAAACGACTTGACCGGTCGCGACGTTGAAATCCCAGACGGCATCGCCGGCTCCCTCGAGGGCAAATTTCCAGCGCTCTTCGTTGGCGCGCAACTCCCTCGCTTGCCGCGCGTGCCGCAGGAGCATGCGTCGCTGCCAGAGAAACAGCGCGATGGTCAACGCGATGCCGACTGAGGTCGGCAAAATATACGGCCGCAAATCCGCCAGTCTGATGGGATGGGGCTCCAGCGGGCCGATCCAGCGCGCGTAAATACGATCGAAAGATCCGTTGCTCCGCACCGTGGCGATCGCGTCGTTGAGCTGCTCGAGTGCCACGGTGTCGCCCTTGTGGACCGCGACGTGATACTGGTGCACGATATCGTCGATGTAGCCTGTCTCGTATCGGTTGTAAGAGTCCTGCAGTTCCTTGCGAAAACCCCGGATAAGGAGGGCCGCATCGCAGCGGCCGTCTTCCACGGTCTTGAGGGCAGCCTGCCAACTGAAGGCGACTTCGAGGGTCGCGCCCCAGCCGTTGTGGATCTCGGCATGAGCGTGGCTGATGCTGCCGAAGAGCACGGCGATCCGCTTGCCGGCAAAGTCCCTGGTGTGGCGCAGGCGGGGCCGGTCGGGACGGAAGTAGACGAGGCCGTGCTAAAAGGCGTGCCCGATGGTGAAATCCATGTCCTTCCGGCGCTCGTCATTTCTCGTCGTATTCGCCAAAGCGTCGATCCGGCCGGCGTGAAATTCGTCGAGGAGGAACCGCCACGGCCCCGGAACGAGCTTGATTTCAAATCCTCCCACCCGAGCCACCTCGCCTAGAAACTCGGCAGAAAAGCCGTCGATCTTGCCCGACTGATTAACAAAAGAGAGGGGTTCGGAGTTGTTCTCCACGCCGATGCGCAGCGGCCGCAAGTTAGCCGCGGCCGCGCCGACCGCACAAAGCGAACAAAAGATAACGAAGAGGAGGCGCATGGCATCCGCCGGAGGGGAAGCGGA
>JBEENF010000535.1:0-3119 GCA_041192325.1 Verrucomicrobiota bacterium | reverse complement strand
GAAATTGGGGATCGTGTTTGGTGGCTTGATCACGATCGCCCCGTGGATCGAAGCGCACTACCACCTTCCCACTCACGTTCTACTGGCCCTGGCCACTACCGCGTGTGCCATCCGCTTGCTCGGCGAACGCAATTCAGAAACCCGGATGGACTCCCTCTCCTCCACGCTATTCGGGTTGGTTTACGTTTCCTTGATGCTGCAGTATTTCGTGCGCATCGCCACACCTCTGCCCGGGGACACCATCTCGGCCGATGGCAGACTGCTTTTATGCCTGTGGATTGTGGCCGCCACAAAGTTTTGTGATATGGGAGCACTACTCTCGGGACTGGCTTTCGGGCGGCATAAGATGTCGCCGCACATCAGTCCCAAGAAAACGTGGGAGGGCGCTGCGGGAGGAATCGTTTTGGCCATGGGCGCGAGCGCGTTCATCGCGTGGCTCGCGGGCGACAGCTTTCCCGCCCACATGACGCCGCTCGTCGCGGCCTTGATGGGCGCGCCGATCGCTGCGTTGGGCATCGTGGCCGATTTGGTCGAGTCTGTTCTCAAGCGTCGCGCCAACATCAAAGATTCGGGCTCAACCATTCCCGGCATGGGCGGGTTTTTCGATATGAGCGACAGTCTGATTCTCACGGCGCCAATCGGATATTTGTTTTCCGGGCTACCTTAAGGTTCGAAGAGAACTCTGCTCCGCGCCGAAACCGCGCTTGCGGATGGCGCCGCCATTCCGGCATAACGGACCGCTTTCGTGCCTGCTATCTCCTCTTCTCCGCGGAAACGCGTCGTGCTCCTCGGCGCCACGGGCTCCATTGGCCAAAATACCTTGCGCGTCATCTCGGCTCATCCCGATCGGCTTGAGCTCGTCGGGATTGCAGCGCGGGGAAATTGGGCGCAACTCGCCGCCATTGCCCGCACTTTCAACGTTAAGGATGTCGCCATTTACGATGAGGCCAGCCTGAGCGAAGCCAAAGCGAATCCTTCTGCCTTTCCCGAAGGAACCCGGCTTTTGGGTGGCCCGGGCGGAATGATGGAACTGGCTCAACTGCCGCAAGCGGACGTGGTGCTCATCGCGGTCGTAGGTACAACTGGGCTCGAACCCGCTCTCGCCGCCTTGCGCGGCGGCAAGGATCTCGCCCTGGCGTCAAAAGAAATTCTGGTGCTCGCGGGGAAGTTCATCATCGCGGAAGCGCGAAAACACGGAGCAAAGCTTCTGCCGGTCGACAGCGAGCATAACGCGGTATTCCAATGTCTGGAGGGCCATGGTGACGAGAGCGTCAGCCGCGTGGTTCTTACCGCGAGTGGCGGGGCTTTCCGGGACTGGCCAGCGGCCGATCTACAGCGGGTCAGACCAGAGGACGCGATAAAGCACCCGAATTGGAGCATGGGCCCGAAGATTTCGGTCGATTCAGCCACGCTCGCCAACAAGGGACTGGAGCTCATCGAAGCGCAGTGGTTGTTTGGGCTTCGGCCGGCGCAATGCGCCGCGGTGTTACATCCTCAGAGCGTCGTGCATTGCCTGGTTGAGTTTACCGACGGATCGATGCTCGCACAGCTCTCACCGCCGTCCATGACGTTCCCCATTCAACACGCGCTTCTTTACCCTGCGCGAGTTCCAGGGGTGGAAAGTGGCCTCGATTTTAACCGCCTCGTGGGTCTCGAATTCCGTCCCGTGGAGGAAGCCCGGTATCCGATGTTCCGGCTTGCCCAAGAAACCATGGTGGCTGGGGGTGTCGCCCCCGCCATGTATAATGCTGCCAATGAAGTCGCCGTCGCGGCTTTCCTGTCCGAAAAAATTCCCTTTCTTGCGATTCCCGACGTCGTTGGCCACACTCTCTCCAAGCTGAACAATTTTGAACCCGTGGATCTACCCTCCGTCCTCGACGTTGATGCGCAGTCGCGTCGCACTGCCGCCGATCGGGTGCGGTCGCTCGCTTCCTAACCACCTCCCCTGCCGTGCCGACTGACTTCTTTAACTCGCTGCTTTCCAACCTTTGGGGTATTTTCCTCGTCGTTTTATTCTTCGGCGGGTCGATCTTCGTGCATGAACTTGGGCACTTTCTCGCCGCCCGCCGCAGAGGCGCGCGGGTCGAAAGGTTTTCGATCGGATTTGGACCGCCCATCTGGTCATGGCGGGGCCGGGATGGCGTGGATTATCGTATCTCCTGGTTTCCTTTGGGCGGATACGTGCTTCTCCCTCAACTCGCGGACCTAGGCGCTATCGAGGGTGAGACCACCTCCGACGTATCGAAGCTGCCTCCCGTAAATTACACGACGAAGATGATCGTGTTCGTGGCCGGGGCCACGTTCAACATCCTGTTCGCGTTTTTCCTTGCCTGTATCGTGTGGGTCATTGGACAGCCCACCTTTGCCGAGTTTGCCACCACCCGGATCGGCAGCCTCGCGCCCACCATCAAACTTACGGACGGCAGCTTGGCTCCAAGTCCAGCCGTGGAAGCAGGGTTAAAGCCCGGAGACGTGGTGCTTTCGATCGACGGACGCCGCGTCACTAATTTCGAGGACATTATTACGGGCGTGTTTCTCGGCAAACGCCGCACGGACGATGGACGACGGAAGTCCGTCTTCACGATCGACCGGCAGGGGCGGACGATGGATCTGACCATCTACCCGCGAATTGTGGGCGACGAACGGCTCCGCACCGCCGGTATTGAACCAGCGGAGGACCTGACGGTTGATGCGCTGCTGCCGGGATCGCCCGCCGCGGCAGCGGGCGTGCAACCAGGAGATCACATCGCGGGTATTGACGGGCAGCCGATGTTTCAGCGGTCGGTGGTCAGCGAGTACATCGCCAAGCACGCCAGTCGCCCGGTGGTATTCTCCCTGGTTCGCGGCGGTCGCACGATTGACTTGCCCATTCAGCCGCGCATGGAGATCGACGAGCGCACCAAGAAAGAGGTCGCGCGGATCGGTATTCGTTACCGCGATCACTTCATCGTGATCCATCCCAATCCCTTCAAACAGATCAGCGATAACGTCGCAGGCACCTTCCGCCTGCTCGACGCCCTGCTCAGCCCCAGTTCCGACATTGGTCCCTCAAAACTCAGCGGGCCGATTGGAATCGCGCGGGAACTTCATCGCCAAGCGCAATGGGACTTCCGTCGGGT
>JBEENF010000534.1:0-3119 GCA_041192325.1 Verrucomicrobiota bacterium | reverse complement strand
CGCGGGCAAGAGCGACCTGGAGCGTACGGACCTGGCGAAAGACAAGTCGGGAGTGTTCACCGGCTCGTTTGCCATCAACCCCGTCAACCAACAGCGCGTTCCCATCTGGATCGCGGATTACGTACTCACCGGGTATGGCACCGGCGCGATCATGGCGGTTCCCGCTCACGACACGCGCGATTACGAATTTGCGCAGCAGTATTCGCTGCCCATCCTGCAAGTGATCGCCCCGAATGATGGCAGCGAGGCCGCCTTGCCATTCATCGAGGAGGGAAAACTGGTCAATTCCGGCGCGTATTCGGGCATGCCTTGGGATGAGGCAAAGCAAAAGCTGACCGCCGAGCTTGCCGCCGCAGGGGTCGCAAAGGCGACGGTGAACTACAAACTGCGCGACTGGTTGTTTTCGCGACAGCGTTACTGGGGCGAGCCGTTCCCGATCGTCTGGGTGAGCGGCGAAGACTATGCGAAGGCCAAAGTGGCGCGTCCCGAGCTGTTCCCCCCGGAACCCGTCACCTTCTCGGAAAACGGCGTGGTTCACTTCGCGCTTCCCTTGCCGGCCGAAGCGCTGCCGCTGGAACTGCCCAACGTGCAGTCGTATCTACCGAGCGGAACTGGAGAAAGTCCGCTGGCGAACGAAACGCCCTGGCTCGAAATCTGGTTTAATTATCGCACGGGGGCCAGCCTCCCGGCGTCGGCCGAGAAGCCAGCGGGCGAGCAGTGGGTGCGGGGCCGGCGTGAAACCAACACCATGCCGCAATGGGCCGGCTCGTGCTGGTATTATTTGCGGTTTGCCGACCCGGCCAACGCCAACGAACTCGCTGCGCCGGAAGCACTGCGCTATTGGGGCAGCCCGGACTTGTACGTTGGCGGCGCCGAGCACGCCGTGCTGCATTTGCTCTACGCGCGATTCTGGCACAAGGCGCTTTTTGATCTCGGCGTCGTGCCGCAGGCGGAGCCTTTCCGGAAACTGTTTCACCAGGGAATTATTCTTGGCGAGGATGGGGAAAAGATGTCGAAGAGCCGCGGTAACGGGGTGAGCCCCGATACCGTCATCGCGTCCCACGGCACGGACACGCTGCGGCTTTATCTCATGTTCCTCGGACCGCTGGAATCAATGAAACCGTGGAAACCCCTCGGCATTGAAGGGGTGCATCGTTTTCTCCAAAAGGTCTGGCGGGAATGCATCGGAGCCGACGGGCAAGCCAATGCAAGGATCGGGGCGAATGCGGCCGAACCCGCCGAGGTCACCAAACTTCTGCACGAGACGATTAAAAAAGTGGGCGAGGACATCGAGAATCTCCGTTTCAACACGGCAATTTCCCAGATGATGATTTTCTTGAACGCGGCGCAAAAGGCGCCGGCGATCAGCAAGCCGACCATGCTGGCCTTCCTTCAAGTGCTTGCTCCCTTCGCCCCGCACGTAGCGGAAGAGCTCTGGCACCGGCTTGGCGGACAGGGCACCGTCGGCCAGGCCACCTGGCCCGTGTACGATGCCGCCCAGCTCACCGCATCCGAGGCGAAACTTGTCTTTCAAGTCAATGGCAAGCACCGGGGCGATCAATTGGTGCCCATCGGCATAACCGAGCATGCCGCTCTCGAAGTGGCCAAAGCCCACCCCCGCGTCGGCCCCGCCTTGGCCGGGAAGACTGTCCGGCGAGTCATTTACGTCCCAAATAAGATATTAAACCTTGTTTGTGAATAAGCCTGTCAGGGCCGGTGGGTTCCTGCGCACGCTGAATGATGGCAGGAACGAGGGCCCGGCCTGGCGTTCCTCGCGGCGGATTAAAGTGTATTCAGCGGTACGATCCGGCCCCACCCGGGCCTCCGGACGCGACGACCTGCGCGCAACAGCGCCCCGGTCCGCCTCCCCGCCGCCTGGGCCTGAATCCTGGCGACCGCGCTTTCCTCCTTCATCTTAGGGGCGCGATCCCTATCGTGGGACCGTGCTTCCGGCTTCCGTCTTCCTGCCCACTCGTTACGACCCGCGGCGTCCGCTCGTCCTAATCGCGGGACAGGGACTCTACCCACAACTGGTGGCAAAGGCGGCCCGCGCCGCAGGCGTCCCAGTCAGGTTGGTGGCATTCGAGGATGAAACCGCGGCTGAACTGATCGCAGCTTTTCCTGCAGCTGACCGTCGCCTGCTCCGAGTCGGGCAACTGGGCGCCATGCTGAAAGCGCTGCGCGATTTCGACGCGGGCGCGGCCATCATGGCCGGACAGATCACCCCCCGCCGGCTGTTTCGCGGCCTTCACCCGGACTTCAAAGCCGCCCGAATCCTGTTTTCACTCAAGCGTCGTAACGCGGACACCATCTTCGGCGCCATCGCGAAGGAAATCGAAGCGCTCGACGTCACCTTACTCGACGCTCGAGCTTTTCTGGACGACCAACTCGCCACCACCGGTGAGATGACGGGGGGCACGTTCCCAATCGAGGACGACTATCTGCGCCATGGCGTGCAGATCGCCCGTGAGTGCGCGCGACTTGACATCGGGCAGGGCTGCGTCGTCCGCCAGGGAACAGTCCTAGCGGTGGAAGCGTTCGAAGGCACAGATGAAATGCTGCGGCGGGCGGGCGCCTTCAAAACCGACGGAGCCCTGTTCGTTAAGACGGTGAAACCCGCCCAGGACTGGCGCTTTGACGTACCCTGCTTCGGGCAACGCACGCTCGAAACCATGCGCGCGGCCGGGATTACGGCCGCCGCGCTGGAAAGCCAAAAAGTTCTGATCCTCGACAAACCCGCCGTGCTCCAGCAGGCGCGCGCGTGGGGCTTGGCTTTGCTGGGCTTCGAGTGAGAAAGCCAGCGCCGCGGCACGACCCGGCGCTCTCGTTCCTCCGCTTGCACTTTTACCCATCGGCCCGCACAGTTTTTCGCCATGCAAAATGACGTTGTCGCTGCAGCCATCAAAGGCGTGATGCCCACCGCCAATGGCTGCGCCGTGTTCATCGGCAACGAGGAGAAGACGTTTGTCATTTACGTCGATAATTCGGTGGGCAGCGCGATCCAAATGACGCTCAGCGGCGTAAAGAAAGAGCGCCCGCTGACGCATGACCTGATTGGCAGCCTGCTGCTCGGGCTGGGGGCGGAGATCGACCATATCGTAATCAACGATGCGCGCGAA
>JBEENF010000533.1:0-3120 GCA_041192325.1 Verrucomicrobiota bacterium | reverse complement strand
CACCGGCCGCTCCACCAGGGACACGACCTCCGCTGCGAGTAGCGATACGGCAACCAGCTCTTCGACTCCGAGCCCCTCGAGCGATTCCGCCACTTCCAGCACCTCGCCCACCGCTTCCTCATCCGCAACATCGCCTTCTTCGTCCTCGGCGTCGCCTTCTTCGTCCACGAACTCGAGCGCGACGACGTCAAGCAGCTCGTCTCCGAGCAGCACCGCGAGCGACACCACCACGAGCAGTCCGTCTTCTTCCAGCTCCGCCGTGGCTTCCGCGACGAGCGGTGGTGACGTTACCGCGCGCATCACGGAATGGAGGCTCTCGGCCTCGGATATCAAATCGGATATCTCAGCCTCGACCCCCATCGTTCGCACCAAAGAAGCTTCGGCGGGTGCGCCGACAGGGAACACGGAAGACACCGTGCTAACTACGATGGTAAAGGGAAAGCTCCAGGCGGACAGTCAGATCTCTTCGGCCGCTTCGAAAATTCAAGTCGAGGCGAAGAATGGCGAAGTGACCCTCGCGGGCAAGGCGCCGTCGGCCGACGCGGTGGGGCGCGCCATTGCGCTCGCGCTGGACACGTCGGGCGTGACGAAGGTTACGTCGAATCTTAAGGTCGACAGCCAGACGCCGTAACGCACGCCGACTCCGCTTTACTAATTCAAAGCCCCCACCTGGTGTGGGGGCTTTTTTATTTTGGCGTCACGCCATGGCCGCGGGCGATGTGGGCCACACTCAGCTCGCCGCCGTTTACTGCATATCCCCCCTCAAAGGGGTTTTCCGAAAGAAAAAATGGCGTGTCGAGGTCCGCGAAGGTGAAGCCGCCCAAGCCTGCGGCGAAACAGGCGGAGGTGGTCATGGCCAGGATGGATTCGACGTTGCCTCCGATCATGAGGCCGAGGCGCGCCTCCCGGGCGACGGCAACAATCTCCCACGCGGCCAGAATGCCCGCCTTCATCAGCTTGATGTTGATTACCTGCGCGGCGCGGGCGGCGACCACTTCGCGCGCCTCATCAGCCGTGGTAACCGCTTCGTCCGCCGCCACGGTCCAACCGGTCTCCTCGTGCAGCGCGCGCATGCCCTTCAAATCGGTCTTGGGCAGCCATTGTTCGAGCAGCGCCGGCACGATGCCGTGTGCCTTCAGGCTTCGCGCCAATTCCCGCGCTGCCTCGCGCGAAAGACCCGCATTGCCGTCGAGAATGAGCGGTGAATCGGGGGCGACCGCGTGGATCGCCGCTACCCGGGCCGCGTCGAGCGCGGCGCCCCCCGCGCCGCCGATTTTCACCTTGATCATGCGAATGCCGCGATCGCGGATATCCTGGGCTGCCGCCGCTGCTTCCTTCACGCCGCCGGTCGTCACCGTCATGTCCGTTTCAAGTCGGGAGCCGGCGCCGCCGAAAAATTTCCACAGCGATTCCCCCGCGCGCCGGGAGAGCGCGTCCAGCAGCGCCATCTCGAAGCCGCACTGCGCGGAGCCACAAGCGCCTCCGCCGGCCGCGCGAAATTGCCGGGCCACGGCGCGCCAGTCCTGTTCCACGCGGCCGATCACTGCCGCGCCCGCC
Source organism: Verrucomicrobiota bacterium (assembly GCA_041192325.1). Lineage (GTDB taxonomy): Bacteria > Verrucomicrobiota > Verrucomicrobiia > Opitutales > Opitutaceae > ER46. Next base: position 1,563 of record JBEENF010000533.1, on the reverse strand, counting down.
CGTTGCAGGGTGCTCGTGGCGCCGTCCTGCGTTTCGCCGTTGTAGGGCGGCAGGGGCGCGGCTTCGCCGTAACCCCGGGTTCCGTCGGCCAAGTCGAGCGTCACCAGCACGTTGTTGGCCACGGCTTGGGCGCCGCCAGAAATGCCAAAGGGAGCAAACAGCGGGATGTTCAACGGTGTCGCCCGCACCGCCGCGATTTGAAAGGAAGATTTCATCGCGAGCTCTTTCGGCGCTGCGTTTGCTGGCCAGCGCGTAACTTTGGCGCCCGCCCGGAGCGTGGTGGCAAAAGCGCAAGGCGCAGGAGATCAGCGGCAATCGTTTCCATGAGGAGGAGCTTCTATCCCCTGCCCATGGTTCTTTTCCAGCATAGTCTTGGCTGCGCTCGGCGGGCCTTAGTGAATTATTCGGCGACACCCTCGGAGCGCTCCAGCCTCGCGGTCCGCGCGCCGTCCCGTAGACTCCCGTTTTCCCAATCGCTTCTCCGCATGGCCAAATCAAAATCCATCCTGCTGGTCGCAAACGGCGACTTGCGCTCCTCCGCCAACGAAGTCTGCTGGCCCGCCCAGCGCGCCATGGAACGCACGCTCACCCGCGCCGTCCGCGAGTGCGGAGCAGAGCTGGTTCGCGCGCACCCTTACAAGCCCGCCCAAAGACACGGGTTCATTGGCTCCCAAAAAGAAGGCATGGCGATCTTCTCCCGCCTCGATCCGGAAACTCCGTTGATTGTCGCCGAAGCCGTCTGGCAGTACTCCCATCATCTGCTGCCCGGTCTCATTTCGCACCGGGCGCCAATTCTCACGGTCGCGAACTGGAGCGGCACGTGGCCGGGGCTGGTCGGAATGCTCAACCTCAACGGCTCGCTGACGAAGGCCGGCGTGAAGTACTCGACGTTGTGGAGTGAAAATTTCGATGACGCGTTTTTCCGCGCCGGGCTCAAGGCGTGGCTCAAGACCGGCGTCGTAAAACATCGGATCACGCACGTGCAACCCCTCGCGCAGGCCACCCTCCCCGCGAAGGCCAAATCCGTCGCGCAACGCATCGCGGCGGACTTGCTTCGCCGCAAATCGATCATGGGCGTGTGCGACGAAGGCTGCATGGGCATGTTCAACGCCATCATCCCGGATGAGTTGTTGTTTCCCACTGGCGTGTACAAGGAGCGGTTATCGCAGTCCGCGCTGTATCATGCCGCCACGCAGGTCGGCGAAGCGGAGGCGCGCGCCGTGTACGAATGGCTGCTGGCGAAAGGCATGACGTTTCACCTCGGGGTGAACGAGGCCACGGAGCTCACCGAGCGCCAGGTGCTCGAGCAGTGCAAAACGTACACCGCGGCCCTGCGACTGGCCGACGAGTTTGGCTGTGAGACGCTCGGCATCCAATACCAGCAAGGCCTGAAAGACCTGCTGCCGGCCAGTGATCTGGCCGAAGGTTTACTCAACAATTCCGATCGTCCACCCGTCAAAAACGCCGCCGGCAGGGTGATCCGTCCCGGGCAGCCGCTCACGCATTTCAACGAGGTGGACGAATGTGCCGGGCTCGATGGGCTTTTCACGAATCGAGTGCACA
>JBEENF010000532.1:0-3128 GCA_041192325.1 Verrucomicrobiota bacterium | reverse complement strand
GGCCCGAATGGACCAGCTCACGAACCAGGTGTGGTCGATCCAGGTGCGCACCGGCAAAACCGAGCGACTGGCGGACTACCCGGAGCCGATGTTCGGGGTCGGCGCTGCAGTTGGCGTGAACGGTGGTGTGTATGTTTTTGGCGGGGCCCGGTGGAACGCGAGAACGCAGGCGGTGGAGAATCTCGCGTCCGCCCATGTCTATTCCGTGGCGGCCCGCCGGTGGACGCCTCTGCCCCCGCTGCCTTACGCCAATCGCGGCCCGACGGCCGTTCTGCTCGATGACACGCATCTGCTCATCGCCGGCGGCTACAAAAACGATGCCGAGGAATTCGTTTCCGACACGTACGTGTTTGACGTGACCGGCTCGCGTTATCGCCCCACCACGGCGCTGCCGTACAAGGCATCGAGCGTGGGCTTGGTGAAGGCGGGAGAGTGGCTATACTGTTTGGGCGGCGAAGATCGCAAGAAGCACCGCACGGCTTTGGTTTATCGGATACGGTGGCGGGAGTTGCTGGCGACCGGCCGGTGAGTCGGGGGCTCGGGTGCGCCTCGCCCTCGGAGACAATCGCTTTGGGCCTCGTGGCAAGGCGATGGCGCCCTGCGGGTTCCGGATTTTGCCGCGCCCGGCGCTGCCGCTTCACCCGCGCGGGATGGGGTCGGCGGAGTTTCCCCGCTGATGGCCGGCTCCTTCCAGGCCGCGCCCTCTCTGTAACAATTCAGTTACGGTTTCTTTTTCGCCCTTTGGCGGAGCCGCCGCGAACTTGCGGCCGCTTTGAAATCCCAGTGGCCATCTCCCTTGCTTTGTGACGCCTCGTCATGCCCTAGCGGATACAGCTGTTGGCATCGCCGGTTTCCGTGAGCCACACCCCAACCCGAATCACCATGTCCACCAAAAGCCCAAAACCATTCTCGATCCTGCGAATTGGAATCGGGGCGGGCTGCGCTGCCGCTGTCGTCCTCGTTACCTCGATTCTCGCCAAATCCGACACCGCGGCGCCCGCGCCCGCGCTTAATGGCGGCGCCGTTTATGTCGGCGAAGCCGTCTGCATCGCGTGCCATGCCACGCAAAACGCGCAGTTCACGCACACCCAGCATGCGGATGCCTTTCGCCTCAATCCGAAAAACGAGGTCGAGAAGCGAAGTTGCGAGGCGTGTCACGGCCCCGGTTCGAATCACCTCAAGGATCCCGCCAACCCGGCGAATCGCGGCGCGCTCGTGGGCTTCACCAAGGAGTGGGGCACCCCGGTGGCCCAACAGACCGCCATGTGTCTCAGCTGTCATGAGGGCGGCGAGCGGATGTTTTGGCCGGGTTCGCCGCACGCTTCGAACCAACTGAGTTGCAGCGACTGTCATAACCCGATGGCGAAGATTTCTGCCACCGGTCTCCTTAAGAAGCCGACGATCAACGAAACCTGCTACACCTGCCATCAGCAGCAGCGCGCCGAGTTCTCGAAGCGTTCCCACATGCCATTGCCCGAAGGCAAGATTTCATGTGTCGACTGTCACAATCCCCATGGGTCCACCACGAAGGCGCTCGTGAAGAACGACTCGATCAACGAGCTCTGCTACAACTGTCACGCGGAGAAGCGCGGTCCCTTCCTCTGGGAGCACGCCCCGGTGCGGGAGAACTGTCTGAACTGCCACAATGCGCACGGCTCCAATCACGACAAGCTGCTCTCGGTCGCGCGGCCCTTTTCGTGTCAGCAATGCCATGACAACACCAATCACCAGAGCAACCTGTACAACGCCGGCCAGTTGGTGGGGGGCGGGGCGGCCCCGAGCAGCCGCATCATCGGCCGCGCATGCCAGAACTGCCACTCCCAGATCCATGGCAGCAACCATCCGGCTGGCGCCCGCTTCCAACGCTGAGCGCCGTCTGAAACCACCCCGACGATGAAAACAAATTTTCTTCCCCAGGTTTCCGGCCTCGCCCTTTGCGCCGCCCTCGCCTTGGCGCCCCGTTCTGCCGCCTCGCCATTCGCCACCTCCGCTTCCGGGGTCGGCACGACGCTGGGCAACCAGGAGAGCGCGTCCACCCATGCCTCGCTTTCCGCCGACGCCGACTGGGCCGCCGCCAAGCACACGCCCACCGGCCAGATGTTCAAGCTGCCGTTCAGCGTGCCAAAGCTGGGCGACATCAAGAAGACCGCTTCCGGCTGGGATTATTCGGGCCAGCTTGAGCTCGGCTACATCGGCGGTGACGCCAATGAGCGCAATGCCCAATATAGGATGTATCAAGACCTCGACGAGGGTGCTTACGTCAACAACTTCAACCTGCTCTTGAAGAAACCCGACGGCACGTTCGTCAACGTCACCGGCGGAGCCGCGGGCCGGCGCGATCAATATTACGGTCTCAATTTCGGCCGCACCAACTCCTGGGGCGTGAAACTTTTTTTCAACGAGATCCCGCACGTGTTCACCAACACTTTCAAGAGCCTCTGGTCCGGTACCGGCACCGGTAACCTCGTGCTGCTGCCCGGCCTTACTCCCGGCGGCACCGCCACAACGGCGAATGACACGGCCGCCGTCACGGCCGCCGCGCTCGGCGCGACCCCCTCAACCCTTGGCCTCACGCGCAAGCGTGGTGGCGTCCGCCTCGACCTCACACTGTCTTCGGCTCTGAAGACCTACGTCAGCTACGCCCTCGAGAAACGCGAGGGCGCCCGCCCGTTCGGGGCGGTTTGGGGCAACAATGGCGGCACGGCGCCCATGGAGATCGCGGAGCCCGTCGATTACGACACCCAGGACATCGCGGCCGGCGTGATTTACGCCAGCGGTCTCAACGCCTTCAACTTACGGTGGAACACCTCGCTCTTCAAAAACAATATCAACACCCTGACCTTTCAGGAGCCATTCCGCATCGCGCCCCAAGGCTTCACCACCACGCCCGCGGCCGGCGCTTATACGCAGGGGCGCATGGATCTCACGCCGAGCAACCAGGCCCACAACGCCCGGGCCGAATACACCCGCAAGCTCCCCGACTTCTACCATGGGTTTGTCACCGCGGTCGTCTCCGCCGGTTCGATGCGGCAGAACGACAACCTGATTCCCTACACGACCGTCTCCGGCCTCGCGCTGCCGAACGTCACGATCCTTCCCGGCGGCGATTGGAGCACGCTCGGGGCCCT
>JBEENF010000531.1:0-3133 GCA_041192325.1 Verrucomicrobiota bacterium | reverse complement strand
CAGGTCGTTTAGCTGCGCGATGACGCGGTCCGCCAGTACGGCGCGTTCGTTTTCGTTTTTGATTGCCGTCGAAATCCGGTCCATCCGCTGCTGCACATCTTCCAGCGCCGCTTGGGTGTGGGCGCGTTCACCATTGATCGTGCGCAGCATATCGCCGCGCCATTGGTCAAAATCAACGTTATCGCGCAGAAAAATCCACAGGGCGCAGGCTACCAGCCCCAAACCCAAAATCAGGGCGGCGGCAGCAAACTTTTCGAAAATCCAGCGAACAAATTTGACGATTATACCCATGGTTGCGGCTCCGCTTCGGCGAAATCGACACTCCAAGTCAAGACGCTCAATTCTGAAAGCCAATTGCTAATCCCGCGCGGCACGGCAACATGGTGCCCACCAATCGGCATTTCGTTTCATTCCCGGATTCGCACTTATGTCCAAAGTCATCGTTTCATCGCTTTACGACTCTGACGTATTCCGCATGGCCTGCCGCCAGTTTGACCAGGCAGCAGACGCGATCAACCTGCCCGACGCCATTCGGGATCGGACCAAATATCCGCGCCGCTGCCTGGTGGTGGCTCTTCCCGTAAAACGCCAGGACGGAAGCGTGACGGTGTTCGAGGGATATCGCGTTCAGCACAACCTCTCAACGGGACCGTCCAAGGGAGGCATTCGCTTCCACCAAAGCGTCACGATCGGAGAGGTCGCGGCGCTGGCGATGTGGATGAGTTGGAAATGTTCACTGGTTGGGCTGCCTTATGGTGGCGCAAAAGGGGGCGTGATTGTTGACCCCAATCAGCTCACCGAATCCGAACTGGAACACCTCGCTCGCCGGTACATGCAGGAAATGGTGAATTTTCTGGGACCTCATACTGATGTGCCCGCGCCGGATGTCGGCACCAATGAGAGGATCATGGGTTGGATGATGGACACCTACGCGAACCACGTTGGCCACGTGGTGCCCTCGATTGTCACTGGTAAACCCATCGCGCTTGGCGGCTCCCAGGGCCGGCGCGAGGCGACGGGGGCGGGTGTGGCGTACCTCGTTAAAAAGTATCTTGAGGACCTCGCGCTCCCCGTGACCGAGGCCACCATCGCTATTCAGGGCTTCGGTAATGTCGGCAGCGAAACCGCCATTGCCCTCGCCGCTTACGGGGCGAAAATTATTGCGATTTCGGATTATACCGGGGGCATCTTCAACGCGAACGGCATCGACGTGAAAAAAGCCGTGACCTACGTCCAATCGCAAAAAGTTCTGCGCGGCTTTGACGGCGGAGAACCGATCTCAAACGAAGAACTCCTTGAATTACCCTGCACGGCTCTGGTGCCCGCCGCTTTGGAGCGGGTCATCACCGACCAGAACGCCGGCAAACTGCGATGCCGGCTGCTGGCGGAGGCGGCGAATGGCCCCACCACCAACGCAGCCGACCGAATCATAGAAAGCCGAGGCGACATCGAGATCATTCCGGACGTGCTCTGCAATTCGGGTGGCGTCATCGTATCCTACTTTGAATGGCTGCAGAACCTCTCCAACTTTTATTGGGACCGCGGCGAGGTGATGACCAAACTCAACGCGATGCTCGACAAGGCAAAGGACTCGGTCGAATACCAGAAAAGAAAATTCAAGTTCAGTCGCCGCCTGGCAGCGCTCACCCTTGGAATCCAGCGGGTGGCTGACGCCAAACAGAGCCGGGGTTTGTTCCCGTGATGCTGTCACAAGCATTCATTTCTTCGACCAACAGTACGGGCGTGAAGCGGTCGAAAACCTTCTAACAAACCCGCGACATGGCAGGGTGGAGTTGGCGCGCATTGCTTTGTTCGATCCCGCTTATTGGCGCGATCGAGTTACGCGCGGGCCCGGTTGAGCCGGCCATAATCAGCGCAATGAAGTTACCCGAAGCGCCCAACTACAGTTGGGTGACCGAGGTTGACGATGATGCGCGCGCTTATCGGATTGTCGGTGCGACAGAACGAGCGGGAGAATTTTCGCGCGTGACACTACCCGTCGTTGCCGCCCTAAGGCGAAGGCTTGGATTGGGCGCCGGAAGTTCCGACAACGAAATCACCGCCATCTACCGTGGGGATCGACATCTGGTGCTCAACGTCGAGGGCAGTTGGAAGACCATCGACGAGCTGACGAGATCGCCTGAAGCCAACGTGATTGCTAACGCAGCCGATTTGCCGCGCCGCGCCGCCGGCCGGGCGTCGCGAGACGGGCTGCCACTGAATTATAGCAACCTGCAACTCACGCTAAGCCGGCCTCACGACGAAATCGCCATCATTGTCGCCAATGCCATCGACCCTAAAGCAGAGGCAGACGGCTTAAGCGGAACCCTCGGCGATGTCGGAGCACGCTTGCTCCTCGTTCACCCCGGCCAGAATGAACTGACGCCCCTTCACGCGGCGGGCTCGTTCCGACTTTTCATTCAAAACGGAACATTGACGCGATACTCCGTCCGACTCACCGGGCAGATCGCAGTCCAAACCAAAACTGGCCGGCGCGAAATCACCGTCCACCAAAATGCCACCACCACCTTGCAGCGGGTGGGCGCCACAACGTTCACCATCCCCGACGAGGCGGTAAAGAAACTCGGGAATTCAGGGGCGAATTGATCGGGGCGGCGTCAGTTCCAGCGATCATGGCAGGTCATCCTGCGGTTGATTATTTGCTGCCGGGCTGAACGAACTCAGCCCTCGCCCCGCCAAGCCTCAGTCACAAGGCGAACCCGGAAATTGCCGACGAATCCAAGAAACGGCGGTGCGGCGCCGCAGGAGACCGGAATAAAAACCCAGTAGAGAATTATTTTCCAGCTAACCTGGCGTGCCCAAGAAAAGGAATGCCAGCATCATCACGAGCGTCGGCGTCAAGGCGCCGAGGAACAGCCCCAGCGGGGAAACTCCCTCGGGAAAAAAACGCTGGAGGATATTTTGTCCGGCGGGATTGGGAGCGTTGGCGATCACGGTTAGACCGCCGCCGGTGACAGCTCCGGCAACCACGGCGTACTTCAAACTCTCCGTGAAGCCGGGCACGAGTGTGGCAAGATAGGTGATGGCCGCATTGTCGTTAAACGCCGTTAAAACGGTGGCGGCCACATACAGCGGCGTCTCAGTCATGCTCTTCAACACCGGTTCGATCCAC
>JBEENF010000530.1:0-3142 GCA_041192325.1 Verrucomicrobiota bacterium | reverse complement strand
AACCAGCGCGGGCTCACCTCGGTATTTGAAGCCACGCCGCAGAGCTTCAAACTGGTCGCGCAAAACCAACTCGGCGAGGAAGCCTTCGCTTCACCGGTAATCTGCGGCGACCGGATTTATCTCCGCAGCGCCAAGACGGGCGAATCGCGTCAGGATTATCTCTGGTGTGTCGGTCAATAACGGAACCGGGTTCCGGCCGTTGGTTCACAGGCGAGGGCTTCGGGCGCGGCCGCGGCCATCCTGCCATCGCAGCATCCGACTTTTCCGCATAACTTCGATTGTGCTGCTCATCCCCCTCAACCTTCAGGCGCCATGAATCTGTCGGCATTTTCGATCCGCTCTTCGCAAGCGCTTTCGTTCTGCCTTGGTTTGACAACGCTTTGCGCGGTGCTGTCGCCCCTGGTTCGCGCGTCGGCGCGTCCGGCCACGGCAGTGTTATCTCCGTCACCCGAGAAAGGCTGGCCTCAGTTCCGCGGACCACGCCGTGACGGCCTGGGCGACGAACGCGGCCTGCTCAAAGCGTGGCCCGCCGCCGGGCCTCGACTGCTCTGGTCGGCCACGGGAGCAGGCCGCGGTTACTCGTCGCCCATCATCGCCAGCGGACGGATCTACGTGACGGGCGACGCGTCCGAGTCGCTGCGGCTTACCGCGTATGATCTCTCGGGAAAACCCGCGTGGACCACCGCCAATGGCGACTCTTGGTTGAATCAGCACCAGGGCGCCCGCGCGTCGGTGACGTATAGCGCCGGCAGGCTTTATCATCAAAACGCCCACGGCCGTCTGGCGTGCTTCGACGCCACCAACGGCGCGGAGATCTGGGCCGTCGAACTGCTGCAGCGTTTCCGCGGCGAGAATATCACCTGGGGACTCAGTGAATGCTTGGTCGTTGACGAACGCGCGGTGTATGCCACGGCGGGCGGCAAGGACGCTCTGCTCGTCGCCCTCGACAAACGCGACGGCAAGCTGCTCTGGCAAAGCGAACCCCTGGCCGGCGAAAAAGGCGCGGCGGAAACCGCCGGCTACGCGGCGCCCATTCTGGTGGATTTCGCGGGGCGCCGTCTGCTGATCGGGGCGTCATCGCGTCATCTGTATTGCGCTGACACCGCGTCCGGAAAAATTCAATGGACGCGTCCCCGACCGACCTCCTACGCGGTGTTGGCGATGTCGCCGGTGCTCGTCGGCGACTCCATCTTCATGTCTGCGCCCTTTGGCCCACCTGGCGCGCTTTACCGGCTGATCGCTCCGGCCGCCTCGGGCGGAATTGTGACCAACGAGGAAGTCTGGACCACCCCGTTGGATCCGGCGCAGGGCGGCGTGGTGCATGCCAACGGCCGGCTTTACGGGGCGTATTATCCGCGGGGCGGCGGCTGGGCCGCGCTCGATGCGACCTCCGGCAAGGTGCTTTACGAACGCACCGACCTGACCAAGGGCGCACCGCTCTTGGCCGACGACCGTATCTACGCCCTGTGCGAAGATGGCTGGATGGTCTTGTTGGAGCCGACCGCGACGAAGTTCGAGGAGCGGGGACGGTTTCGCGTGGCGACGGCGCGCGATCGCGACGCCTGGGCCCACCCGGTGCTTCATGACGGGCGCCTGTACCTGCGCTACCATGACACGATCTATTGCTACGACGTGCGGCGCGAAAGTTAAGCGGACAAGTCTCCGCCGAAAATGCCGCGTATCTACTCCACTTTGCAACGCTCACTGCTTCGTCCCCCCCTCCTCGCCGCGCTCCTCGCGGGCGCCTCCCTGCAAGCCGTGGAAATCGTCGGCCATCGCGGCGCGTCCTACGATGCGCCCGAAAACACACTCGCCGCCACTCGCCTCGCGTGGGAGCAGGGCGCGGACGCGGTCGAGACCGACATTTATCTCACCAAGGACGGCAAAATCATCGTCGCACACGACAAGACCGGCAAACGCACCACCGGTCGCGACGTGGCTTTCGCCGACCTCACGCAGGCCGAAGCGCGCGAACTCGACGCCGGGAGCTGGAAGCATTCCAAATTCCAAGGCGAAAAACTCCCCCTGCTCGAAGAGCAGATTACGTCGATCCCACCGGGTAAACGCCTGTTGGTGGAAATCAAGACGGGGCCGGAAATCGTGCCCGAATTGGCGCGAGTTTTTAAAAAGACGGGCGCGACGGCCAGGAATATCACGGTCATCAGTTTCAATTTGGCCTCGTTGCAGGCGGTGAGGCAGCAACTGCCGTGGACGCCGACGCTGTGGCTGGTCGGCCATCCGCCGTCGACGGCGAAACCCACTCCGAGCGCCAAGTCGCCACCGGGCATCGATCAATTGATCCGCCAGGCGACCGGCGCGAAATTAACCGGCCTCGATTTGCAGTACACGTGGCCGCTCACCGCGGCCGATCTCGCGAGCATTCGGGCATCCGGACTGCAACTGCACGTGTGGACGGTCGACGATCCAGCCATCGCCCGGCAATGGACCGACTTCGGCGTGGCCAGCATCACCACGAATCGCCCTGGCTGGCTGCGCGAACAGTTGCGAAAGTGAGCGGGTGAAAAACCGCGGCCCGACTTCGCGGCGACGAGGGCGGCGCTACGCTTCATCTCAGCGGTGGGCGGTTCACGTCGGGCAAATCGTCTCGTGGCGCCAATTCGTGAATGCGTCTCCCTCGGTGGAGGGCATTTCCCGACGCAGTTTTTCCAGCGGGTCGGGAGCAAGCGGCGGCGCCCCCGATTTTTACGTTGAAAAATCCCGGGCGGTTCCAGGTCCAGGCGGATCAACGCCCGTCGGCCGGGCGCGGCATTTTCACGCGAGCGCCGGCGACTCCCAGCAATGCCACCACCCCTGCCAGTGCGTAGAACACCGTGGCGTAGGAGCCCGTCCACGCGTGGCACTTGGCGAGCAGCAAGGGTCCGGCCGCCGAGGCGAGGACCGTCATCATTTGGGCGCTGCCCTGAATCCGTCCGAGGTGCGCCCGGCCAAATACGCGCGCCCAGATGGTGAAGAACAGGACGATCACAAACCCGCCGGCCACGCCCATCACCACGGAGAACGCGTCGACTTGCCCCACGGTGGTTAGCGACGGTAACGAGAGGAGCGCCGCGGCGAGCAGCGCCATCGCCGTGGCGAGCAGCCCATTCAGGCTCCACTTGGACGCGAGCCAGCCACCGAGAAA
>JBEENF010000529.1:0-3172 GCA_041192325.1 Verrucomicrobiota bacterium | reverse complement strand
CGGCGTAGTCGGCCCCTTCGGCGAAAATGAAACAGCGAGGACACCAGACGATGTAGCCGCGTTGGACGAGTTGCACGCCGTGCATCAACTCCGGATTCGAGGGGTCGATGCCCGCCGCCTGTTGCGCCTGAGTCTTGGTCGTTTGATGAAACACCACGACCGCCGGCGCCCGTCTCAGGAGGTTTTTCGGCGTGAGCAGATAACCATCGGTCACCACGCCGTCCTCCACTTGATAGGTCACGTAGTGGCGGGTGAATTCCGGCAGTTCCTCGGTGGCAATAATCTTAGTTTTCAGCGGGGCCTTGGTCGTGGGAAAGCGGCCTAGAAAAGCCAGCCACTGCTCGCGCAGGCGCGCACGTTCCTGCGACCATGCCTCCGGTCGCGCGATCGTGCCCGCGGGGGTTTGCAAAAGGGGCGCGAGCACGGGAGTGGCGGTCGCTGGCGTCGCGGCTGCGGCCAGGCGGGGTGAAACGCCGGCGAGGAGCAGACCGGCCGCAAAGATGATTCTCATGACCGGTCAGCCGCGGCCCAGGTCGAGGAAGGCGATCACCGAGGGATTGCCCACGGGCGTGTACTGGCCGGTGAAGGCGAGGGCGCCGGTTTTCTTGTCGACGCGAAACACCGTGATCGCATCGGCGCGCTGATTGCAGGAATACACGAAATTGCCCGTCGGATCGAAGTTGAAGGTGCGCGGGTAGTCGCCGCGCGTCCATTCTTCGTCGACCCGCGTCAGTGTGCCGGTGGGCCCGATCGCAAACCACGCGATGCTGTCGTGGAGGCGATTGGCCACATAGACAAAACGGCCGTCGGCGGAAACCAGAATGGCCGAAGTGAAGTTGCTGCCGGCGAATCCGGGCGGAAGCGTGGAAATTGTCTGCCGGGCGGTCGGCCGGCCGGTCGCGGCGTCGTAGTCGAACAACACAATGTTCGAGCCCTCTTCCTGCACCGAATACATCCAGCGTTGATTGGGATGAAACGCAAAATGGCGTGGCCCGTCGCCGGGCGGCAAGACCACGCCGGGCGGATCGTTGGGGGTTAGCGCGCCCGCGCGTTCGTCGAATTTCCAGAGCAGAATGCTGTCCACCCCGAGGTCGGGCGAAATCACGAAGCGGCCCGAGGCGTCGGGCTGAATCATGTGCGGGTGGGGCATGTCGTGGCCGCTGATGGCGAAGCTGCCGGGGGGAGCGTTGGTGGCGCGTTTGGGGCCGACCTTGCCGCTACTCTTTTTGATGTCGCTGGGCGGCCCGAGCCGCCCGTCAGGCAGGATGGGCAACACCGCCACCGTGCTGCCGGCGTAGTTGGCGACAAAAGCGAATTTTCCCGATTGATGCAGGCTGACATAGGTCGGCCCCGCGCCGCCGGAGCTGACGGTGTTCAGCAACGTCAACTGGCCGGTGGTTCGGTCGATGGCAAAAGCGGACATCGAACCGGTGTCGGTGCCCTTGAATTTGTCGGTCGCGTTGGTGGAGTACATCCGTGTGCCCGCGGCATTGAACGCGAGACACGACGGACTCGTGCTCTGCTCGTAGAGTCCCGCGGGAGACAAGGCGCCGGTGGCGCGATCGACGTGAAAGAGATGGATGCCGCGGCCGTTGCCGGGCGGCAGATCGACTTTGCCGGGTGGCGCGTCAACCGGCGGAGAACTGTAGGTGCCCACATACGCCATCAGCGGCCCCGTACTCCCCGGCGCTGGCGCGCCGAACAGGGGCGCCAGGTGGGGGCCAATCGCCGCAAGGGCGGCCGAACCTTTCAAAAATGAACGCCGCGTCAGCGCAGGTGAAGCAGCCAGGGAGGGCGGGACCTTGGGCATAGACTGCAACGATTGGATGCTCGCGCGCTGCCTTCAATGGCCAAAGAGCGCTCGTGGCAACCAACTGCGCGAGTGGGTTGACGGGCTGGCCGCGGCACGCGGATCAGCGGGACGGCGAGTGGCGGAGGCGCCTCGCGCCTTGGCTGTTCACGGGCGGGTGGTTAGCCATTTTGTATATTCTCAGCTGGCCTTCGTGGCCGTCCGACGTTTCTTCCCCCCTTCCATGCCGGGTTCCGATCACGTTTCTACTCGCCGCCCGCGCACCCGCGTCGCGTCGGGCACGGCGCGTCCCGCCACCCCGGCGCCGGCCCGGGCGTTGATGATCATTGATCATGCGCGTCTCCAGGGGGCGGCATGGGCCGAGTTTTATTCGGCCCGCAAACGGCTGGACAAGGCGGCGCGCGATTTGCACCGGCATGAGGAAATCGATTCGCCGGCCTATGACGCGTGGCTGCACCGCACTTTTCCGCTCCTCGTGACGCGCGTGCGGGAACTGAACGAGGAGCTGGCCCTCAAGACCCACAAGGTGCAGACGGCCCAGGCGATGGCGGCATTTACCGGACGATCGCCCAAACGGTTATGGCGTGAACAGAAGGCCCGCGAAGCCAATCCGCCCGGTGCGCGAGAGGACCCCGGTTTTGAAGACGATCCGTTTTCGGCCTCTGGCGAAGATGGCGATCAGCCCTTCGAACCGCCGGCAAAACCCGCCGCGCCTCCGGCGCCCCCGGCGGTGCGCGATATCTATCGGCGGCTGGTGCAACTGCTGCATCCGGATCGCGGTGGCGCGTGGACCGCGGCCCGGCAGCGTTTGTGGCATGAGGTGCAACAAGCTTGGGCGCTGCGCGACGGCGACTGGCTCTCGCGTCTGGAGATCGAGTGGGAGTGCGCCAACGAGGTGCTGGGGCCTTCGTCACCGCTCAGCCGCTTGCGCCGGGGCATTGAAGAACTTTTGGGAGCGCGCCGCGACATCGAACGGAAACTACGCGCTTACCGCCTGGAACCGCAGTGGCGTTTCACGCTCTCGGAAAGGAAGCGCTCATTCCTGCATCGCCGCATCGATGCGATGCTGAACGCCCAGCTCGTTTTTGCCGCGCGGCAGCTCAAGCATCTCGATAACCTGATCGCCGCGTGGGAGGAGGATTGGACGCACGCGGGCGCCCGCGTCAAAGCGGGCCGCCGGCGGCGGGGCTCGTTCTGATCTGGCTACAGCGGGCTCCTGCGTGACTCGCCCGCGCCTGCGTTGTGGCCGCTGGCCAACGCCGCGGAAGCGGTGATCGTGCCCGCTGGCGCGGTGATTGATCATCGGACGGCAAACGCGCTGCGCGCCGGGAGGGCGATGACCCTGCGCGCTGCAGGGCGCCC
>JBEENF010000528.1:0-3179 GCA_041192325.1 Verrucomicrobiota bacterium | reverse complement strand
CGGGCACGATCAACCAAGCGAGCACGATGAAGCCCAGGGTCAGGAAGGGTCTGCTCTGATCGAATCGCTTGAAAGGCACAGAAGTGGGTCGGCCGCGGCTGCCGCAGCCGCATGATAATTTTTCAATGGGTCCCCGAATCGGACGGTACCGCCGAGCTACACCTCATGGCTTCGCGAGGCAACGAGAGGATGGCCGGAAAACGACGCGCCGCGGCGGCATCCTCAGACATTCTGCATCAACCACGAGAGATCGTTCAAGACCGCGCCGGTACCGTTGGCCACCGCAGAGAGCGGATCGTCGCTCACGGTGACCGGCAGGCCGGTTTTTTCGCTGAGGAGTTTATCGATGCCGCGAATCAAAGCGCCGCCGCCGGCCATGATGAAACCACGGTCCACGAGATCGGCGGACAATTCAGGCGGACACCGCTCCAGCGTCACGCGCACCGCGTCCACGATCGAGGCGATCGTGTCGGCCAGCGCTTCCCGGATTTCCTGGGAGGTGATGTGAATGGTCTTGGGCAGGCCCGCGACCGAATCGCGACCCTTCACCTCCATGGTGAGCTCCTCATCCAAGGGGTAGGCGGAACCCACGCGCATCTTAATCTCTTCCGCGGTGCGCTCACCGATGAGGAGATTGTAGGCGCGCTTCATGTAATTGATGATGGCGCTGTCCAACTCGTCGCCCGCGACGCGAATGGATTTCGAAAAAACGATGCCGTTGAGCGAAATGATCGCGATCTCGGTCGTGCCGCCGCCGATGTCGACGATCATGTTGGCCGCGGGCTCGTCGATGGGCAGACCCACGCCGATGGCGGCGGCCATGGGCTCGGGAATGGTGATGACGTCGCGCGCTCCGGCATGCATGGCGGATTCCTTGACAGCGCGTTTTTCCACCTCGGTGATGCCCGAGGGAATGGCAATTACGACGCGCGGCGGCGCCCGAAACGAGCTGCTCGACACCTTGCGGATGAAGTAGCGAAGCATCGCTTCGGTGACGTCGAAATCCGCGATGACGCCGTCCTTCATCGGACGGATGGCGGTGATGTTACCGGGGGTGCGTCCCAGCATGCGTTTCGCTTCGTCGCCGACCGCCCGAACTTTCCGCGTGGTGGTGTCGAGCGCGACAACGGAGGGCTCGCGCAAGACGATGCCCTTGTCCTTAACGTAGACCAGTGTGTTGGCGGTGCCGAGGTCGATGCCGATGTCGTTCGAGAAGTAGCCTAGAATATTGGCCATGATGCGTGGACGAAGGGGAGCGGCGTTGCCGCCGACGGAAACGAATCGGCGGCCCGCGGGAGTGTCAACGAGGGAAATACCGGCGAGGTCAATCGGACGGGAATGGCGAACAATCCCTCGCGGAGAACGGAGCCCATGGCCTGAAGGAGGTGGCGGTCGGTTGCTGCAAGTTGCGCAGCATTGGGTGGACCTGCCACGCGACCCAGCCGCTGTCATTTTGGGGTCGAAGCACACCCGACCGGCCAAAAAAGTTCGGCGCCATCATTCGGTCCCGCGCATCAAGCGAAAGACCGACGATGGCGCCGAGATTAAAGAGCCGCGCGACTTGCGGGCCGGATTGCAGGCTTAACTCAGAACGATCCCTTGATGCCCGCGGTGTATTGCGTGCCGTATTCGCGGGTGAAGTTCTGCTTCGCGTACTCCGGTGTCTGAGAGCCGTAGGCATACCGCAGCCGGTCCAGATTGAAGACGTTGCGCGCGCTGATGAAAAACGCCGCCTGTTTCTTCCAGCGGTAGTCCAGGTTGAGGTCGAGCATGGTCGTGGCGCCAACGTGCGTGAAAGCGTCCGGACCCATGGCCGCGACCGCTGTAAGTTTCTGGTCGCCGCGATAATTCCACCGGGCCATCAGATCGAATTTTTTGCGGGTGAAATTAAAGCCCCAATTGGCGCTGCTCTTGATGAACGAGCTGAAATCGGCTTCGCGGCTGCCCTTGAGCTGGAGTTGGGTGCCGTTCGCAAAAACCGAGAAGTAGCGCCCCCACGGCCCCAGCCGTTCAAGCGATTGCTTGAGATTGATGGCGATGCCGTTGACCTGCGCTTGATCGAGGTTGGTTTGGGTGGAGAGCTGCCATCCGGTGTAAGCCGAATCCAAACCGAGTTCCGCGAGATCGTCCGGAGTGGCCAGCTTCACGACATTGCCGAAAAAGTTGGTCAAATCCTTCCGGAACACCCCAAACGTCGCCAGGCCGCCACGGTCCGAGTAATACTCCACCGACAGATCATAGTTGTCCGCCGCCCACGGTTTGAGGGCGGTGTTGCGCACGTTGATGGTGCCGCGAATCACCGACGGGTCGCTGTATTGCAGTTCGGTCAGATTGGCCTCGCTGATGGTCGCATTCGGAATAATGCGGCTGAAATCGGGCCGGCCGTACGTTTGCGCGAATCCGAACCGGACTTGGAAGCGATCGGTGGCCTTGAAGTTGAGGTTCAGGCTGGGGTAATAGCCATCGTAGGAGTTCTCCGCCTTGTAGGCGCGTTCCTTGCGAGTCAGCCGTAATTCTTCCATCGAACCGGCGGCGCCCGCCGCAGCCAGACGGATCCGATTACCGGCGGCATCGCGGGCGAAACTGCCGCTCGCCGTGCGCTGGAAGGCGGCGCCGGCGTCGACGAGAGGTCCGAGGCCGCGATCCTGGGTTTTTTCGTAACGGACACCCGTCACCACGCTCAGGCGATTCTTGAACAACTGCATCTCCGCTTGGAAGTAGGCCGCGGAGACGGTTTCTTCGATGTATTCGGAATTGGTGATGCGGGCCGTTTCCTCGGCCACCAGTTGAGCGGGAGTTTTCGAGTAGAGATTTGGGTTCTTCTGGAAAGCCTCCCACATCTTCACCGACGAGGGCCAGGGGAGTTTGTGGATGAAAGCCGGACCAGAGGCCTCCAGCTTCCGATTCGCGATAATGTTGAGATAAGGCGCGTGGGATTCCGGGACGGTCTGCGCCGTCCCATTCGGGCCGTTGTAGTTCCAGTTGATCGTTTCAAAGCGCTTGTCGTTTTCCTGCACACTTTGGCGCCCGCCAATCTGGATGGCTGCGGGAAAAGGGAAGAGATCGAGCTGGCGCCGGAGATTGATATCGCCGCCTCTCACATCGCTCTTGACGTCGCGCGGCGATGAAGCGCCGGTCGTCAGGCGATAACTGTTCGGATCGCTGATATCGATGCGCTG
>JBEENF010000527.1:0-3182 GCA_041192325.1 Verrucomicrobiota bacterium | reverse complement strand
GCTCGATTTCGCGCACCCGCGTAACGGTAAGAACGCCGTCAGCTACCACCACATTTGCCGCCGGCAGGACGCTGCCGCCGCCCCAGAGCAGAGACCCGTCGAGCCAGCCCGCTTCCTTCTTGATTTCCAACCATCCCGCGGCGCCGCTTGGAATTGTCAGAGCCCACCGCCCCAGGAAGGCGTCATCAGCGGCGGCAGCCCGCAAGCCTCCCGGCAGAAGAAGAGCCATCAAAAGACTGCGGGTGATAAACCTAGCGGGATACGGGGTATTCATGATTTCCATGCCATTTTCACGACTGGCGGTTTTCGAGCAAGATTTAGCTGCGCCGCCGTGGAGTGGAAGTGTGGCACCGGTCCTCAGGGCGCTTTCGGCTGCGGCAGTTGCGTCGCCGATTCGTCGGGCGTCGTCGTCGCAGCCGCTTTCTTTGGCGCGATGGGCAGCTTGGCGTCGGCCTTTGGGAGCACTTCTGTTTTCGATGTCGGCCGCGATTTTTCCACGGTGGGTTGGGAGCCGGGCTGCAGCGATGCGAGAGCCTCTTCGGACATTTTCGAACCGAACGCATGCACCTCCTGCAATGCGCTCATGCGACGCAAGGTGGGCGCCGCGCGGTCGTCGACCCGAGTCCCCACCAGATTGAGTGCGCGAAGTTTCGCCAAGGGGACCAGCGCTGCCACCCCGGCGGAGGTGACCGAGGTGTGGGCGAGATCAAGGCGACGCAGATTCGTGAACGTGGCGACGGTCACGAGGCCTTTGTCCGTCACCTTGGTCCGCGCTAGCTCGGCGTCCACGATGAGGCTCGCCAGCGGGGCCAATTGCGCCAGCAAGGCGTCGTCGACTTTCTGTGGCTCACTGATGGTGCGGAGGATAATTCCGTCGGTGGCGAGTTGGGAGACGGGTATCAGGCGCACGCGCAGTTTGGCTTCCAACGCGGTGATCTGGGCCATGAACGGCCGGTAATCCGGCGCTGCCGGCGGACGCGGCAACACCGGAGCCGCGACTTTGACGCCTTCCGCCTGGAGGTCGGAGAGCGTCTTCGCAGGCGAGGCGCCGGCATTGATCCATTGCGTGATCAGGAGCACCTGTTGCTTCGTGAGCGGCTTTTTTCCGTCCGAGGGCATGAACTCCTTGTGATCACCCGGCAGCGTTATCCGGCGGTAAAGTTCGCTTTTCTCCAAATTTGAGGCGGTGACGACCGGCCCGTTTTCGCCGCCTTTGGCCAAATCGGAATAGGTCTCTAGCAGCAGCCCACCCTTCTTCTTCCGGGCGCCATGGCACACGACGCAATGGTCGTCGAAAATTGGCTGGATGTGTGTGAGATAAAATGCGTCTGGCGGCTGGCCGGGAGACGCTTTCCGGTCGGGAGCTTTGAGGCCAAAAACGGTTTTCATCCGGACGGGCATGCGTTGGGTCAGGTAACCGTCGCCGTGCGTCAGGGAACCACCTTGGTGACCGGTCCAAGTCATGACCACCACGGCGAACAGGAGGGTCGCGCCATAAGACAGTTGCGCGGTGCGGGTGGATTTTCGAATCATCCATGAGCGCAATCCCACGGCCACGCCGCACACAACCGGCAGCAGAATCCCGCCAAACATGTGTTCGCGCACGAGTTCGCCCGCGTAGCCTCCGCTGTAGGCAAGAAGGGCGCCGAAAATGGCAGCGATAATCGTGGCCAGCGTGGCCAGCCCCAGCACGAAGACAGCAGCGTGCCGGAGGGCCTCCCAGCGTTTCCGGAGGCCCAAAAGTTCCAGCACGGGAACCAACGCGATCAGACTCACCGGCAAGTGCACCAGCACGGTGTGAAACCGCCCCATGAATTGGAGCCAGTCCGCGCGTTCCCGTCCGTCGGGCGGATAACGCAGGGCCCAAATCGCCAACGGGACGAGCAGCCCCAACAGGATCCCGATAAACCGACTATAGGTGCGCATGGACAATCAGAAACCAATTACAACCTGGCCGCGACACCGGCTCCGGCAGCCGGGACCGTTCGGGAAAGCAAAGTACACCAGAGAAGAGGCGAGAGACCGGTTGTGCGAAGGAAATCATCGGAGACCAAGATCACCATTCGTTAACGTTTTTTGGCAGCAAGACAGAACTATCCCTCCCTCGATGCGCTTTCCTACGCTCGTCGCAATCTCCCCATTCTGCCCGTTGGCTCGATCGATCCGCGCCGATCGGCACTGCCACAGGAGAAGTCAAATCACGGCAACGGAGCGAACCGTTGCGAGTTGCTAATAGTGCCGAACTCGAATCGCTAAAGTGTTTGCTGACATGGTTTCGGTGGCGGCATTGTGAGTCCACCATCGGCGAAGGCGCCATCGATGCCCGGCGTAATCAAGCTGAGTTCGATACCCCTGAACAATACTCGGAGCACAACTCCATACCTACCATGAATTGCACCCTCGCTGCGTTCGCCGCCCGGCTGACGCTGATATTGCTAATGAGCGTTAGTTTGAGAGCCGCCGACACGGCCACCGCGACCATTTCCGGCCGCATCCAGAACGGCGACTCCGGCATCTATCTCAACAATGCCAAGGTCTCCGTAACCGGCACCAATCTCGTCGCCCTCACCGATCAAACCGGCGCCTACCGTTTGGTGAATGTTCCCCCGGGTCGCGTGGTGGTGGAGGTCTTCTACACCGGCTTTGATGCGCTGCAAACGCCAGTAGACGTGTCTCCCGGTCAAAACCTCCAGCGGGACTTTGAATTAAAAACCGGGAGCGTGGTGACGCTCGACAAGTTCACCGTGAAAGGCGCGGCCGATCTCGAAACGATCGCCACCAACGAGCAGCGCTTCGCCTCCAATATCAAACTGGTTGCCGCTCCCGGAGAAAACGAGTTCGTGCTCGAGGGCAACGTCGGCGAATTCATGAAATCGCTCCCCGGGGTGAGCGCCGAATACAGTGACGTCGAAATCATGGGCATCTCGGTGCGAGGCTTTGGCAGCAACGTCGTCGGCGTCACCATGGACGGAAGCAATCTGGCGGGGGCCAATTACACCGGCTCCGCCCGCACATTCCAAACGCCGAATCTCTCGATGAACAACATCTCGCGCGTCGAAATCACCGCGGTGCCAACTCCGTCGACTCCGGCTGACTCGCTGGGAGGATCGGTTAACCTCGTCACCAAAAGCGCGTTCGAACGCGCCAAGGCGCAGCTCAGTTACAGTGCATTCCTTTCCGGC
>JBEENF010000526.1:0-3186 GCA_041192325.1 Verrucomicrobiota bacterium | reverse complement strand
AACCACTTTTGCGCGGTGAGAAACAATTGCTGACAGTGGTCGGCCTGACGTGAGTCGATTACGTAAATGGCGGCGCTCGCTTTGAAATGCTCGGCGCGATACAAAATCGTTGCGAGATCGGTCGAGGCGTAATTGGCCGCCCCGTCCGACTTCCGAACAATGAAGGGTTGAGTCGCAAAACGCGGATGATCGGCGTGAAAAACCACCAGGGCTCCTTCGCTTTCCACGGCGAGTCCGGCCTCCGACAGCTCATGATACACCCGCTCCACCTTGTCGTTGTAGAAACTTTCGCCCAGCGTGACGTCGAAGCGGATGCCAAGCTGATCGTAGATGGTTTGGAACGCGGCGAGCGAAGCCTCGTTAATTTTCATCCAGATGCCGCGGTTCTCGGGGTCCCCGGCCTGGAGCTTAACCAGCTCCGCGCGCGCTTCATCCATCGTGGCTGCATCCGCGTCGGCGGCGTGATTGCCGAGTTTATAGAGTCGCTCGAATTCCTCGAGGGGCTCGGCGGAAAGCGCGGTCGCGTTGAGATGACGTTTATAGGCCCAGATCAGCTTGCCGAACTGCGTCCCCCAATCGCCGATGTGATTGTCGCGAATCACCCGGGCGCCACTGAACGCGAGCAGACGTGAGATGGCCTCGCCGATCACCGCGGACCGCAGATGCCCGACGTGCATTTGTTTTGCGGTATTCGGCCCGCTGTAATCGATGATGTAAATCTGGTCTTTTTTTGCGGTGGCCGCGCCAGTCGCGAGCGCGGTTCGGGTCGTGAATGTGTTCAACCAAGCGCGCAGCGCGGGGGGCTTCAGCGTGAAATTAATGAAACCCGGGCCGGCAATGACGACTTCACAGACTTCGCCCAGAGCAGGGGGAAGGGCGGCCGCAAGTTTTTCGGCGATTGCGCGGGGGTTGAGCTTGCGCGCTTTCGCGTAGCCGAGCACGCCGTTCGCTTGAAAGTCGCCATGGCGCGGGTCCGCGGTCCGGACTTCCGGCACGAACGCCTCGGCGTCAGGCAAACCGGCGATAGTCGCGGCCGACTTGAGCGCGGCCTCTAAATCGGCCGAGAGGTTGAACGAAACGTGCATTGGATCAGAAAACCGGAAGCGGCGCGCCGCGTGCAAGCGCGGAGTTCGGTCCCCACGCGAGCCCCCCGGTGTACCAGCTGTGTTCTGCGCTCCGGGCGAAGTTCTCATTCCTTGCGCGCACGCCGTTGTTTTTTCCGGCGGGTAAGCGGTTGTTCGCAGGTCGCAAATGAAGGTCAGTGGCGTGTGCCGCCGCAGGTTTGGTGGCGAATTTCGCTCTATATTGGCGGTCCGCGAGCCGGGTTTTGGGCTCGACTTTTTGCGCTGGAACCATTCCTTCACAAACTTTTCCGCCCGCCCGGCAAGCGTCCGGGCACCGTATCTACATCACTTCATGACCAGTAAACGCAACATTCCGACGCGCCGTTTTATCAAGCCCACGTTCAACTTCCTTATTGAGAAGAAGCGCGACGGCGGCGAGTTCACCCAGGAAGAAATTCGCTATATCATTGATAGCACGCTGGATGGGGAAATGCCTCAACACCAACTCGCCGCGTTGGCCATGGCAATTTACTTCTCCGGCATGTCGGCGCAGGAGACTGCTGATTTGACCGAGGAAATGATGCTTTCCGGCGAGGTAATTGATCTCTCCCACATTGCGAAGCCTAAGATCGACAAGTACTCGACCGGCGGCGTGGGCGACAAGACGTCTCTGGTTTTGGTGCCGCTGGCCATGGCCGCGGGCGTCGTGGTTCCGATGATGTGTGGCGTCGAGCACGACTATATTATTAGTACATTGGAAAAGCTGGCCTCCATCCCCGGCTTTAAAAGTCATCAGACCAACGAACATTTCGCCTCCCAACTGGCGCGTATCGGTGGGGCCATCGTGGCACAGACCGAGGACCTCGCCCCCGCTGACGCGAAGTTCTATGAATTGCGGAAGGAAACCGGCACCATTCCCAGCCTCCCCCTCATCACGGGCAGCGTGTTGTCCAAGAAGCTCGCCGAAGGCTCCGAAGGCCTCGTGATCGACGTCAAGTGGGGTAATGGTTCGTTCATCAAGGATCTCGAACAGGCCAAGCAGCTCGCGCGTTCCATGACGCGGGTGGGACGTTCGATGAAACGCCGCTGCGTGGCGCTCGTCACCGACATGAATCAGCCGCTCGGCGACACCGTCGGCACTTCGCTTGAAGTCAAAGAGGCCATCAAGCTGCTCAAGGGAGAAGGTCCGGAAGACATGAAGGAACTCGTCTTGAAACTGGGCATGGAGATCGTGCGCCTCGCCGGCGTGGCCGGTTCGACGCTTTCCGCCAAGCAAACCGTGCAGCGGCATTTGACGGATGGCTCGGCGCTCGAAAAATTCAAGGATCTCGTCAAGGCGCAGGGTGGGGACATGTCGTTCATCGATCATCCCGAAAAATTCCCGCAGGCGCGGCACATTCGGAAACTGCCGGCCCCGAAACGCGGTTACGTGCATACGATCAACGCGGCCATGATTGCCCGCGGGGTGCATTTGCTCGGCGCCGGGAAGGAAGGACCGCACGACAAGATCGATCACTCCGTCGGCGTTTCGGAAATCAAGAAGGTCGGCACGCAGGTCAAACAGGGCGAGCCGCTCATGATGATCCACTACAACGATGAGGCCAAACTCGAGCAGGCGCTGGAGTATTTCAAGAATGCCTACCGGCTCGCGCCCAAGCGGCCGACGCCTCCTCCGCTGATCGTCGAGCGGGTGGCGTGACCCGGCACTCAGCGCGTAGTCTTTGCAAGCCGACCGCATTCCGGTCGGCTTTTTCTTTTTCCGCATCCCCGCCTCCCTGCGCGTGGCCTGCGCTGCACGCGAGGCGTTCGGAAATGACGGTGCAAAAAAATTGCCGGCGGCGCGCCGCTTGTCCCATGTAGCCCCATGCCTGACCCTTTGTCCGTGGAAAAACCTGCCAAGGCTCCGCCTCCGCCGATCAATCGCGCGGCGTGGGTGAAGCCGTGGGCGCAGTTGAAGTACTTTACCTTTCAACCGGCAATTTTTCCCCGGCTCCTCGGCCAGGTTTCGTCTGACGCGCGCCCCGGCGATTTCGTCAACGTCTACGACAAGAACGGCAACCCCATGGGCGGCGGGCTGTTTAACCCGCGCGCGAAGATTCCGTTGCGCGTCGTCACGCATTCG
>JBEENF010000525.1:0-3188 GCA_041192325.1 Verrucomicrobiota bacterium | reverse complement strand
GCGTCGTGGGACCCGTGGTCGTAACCATCGCCAAGCCGGTGTCGATCAATGGCGAGTGGGGCGCGGCCAGCCAGCCCGCATGGCTGGTTCTGAACCTTCCCACCAGCGGCGTCACGCTGAACAGCAGCAGTTCCCTCCACGGATTCGTGAACACCCCTTCGGGGGGCGTCACGCTTAACGGCAACAGCCGGATCGTGGGCGCCGTCGTTTGCGACCAGCTCACCTTGAAAGCCAACGCGCTGATTCGCGGCGTATCCAACCCGGCAAATCAGTCGCCCATCGTCGCCCTCACCTCACCGGCGAATGGCGCCCAGTTTCAGGCGCCCGCCACAATCACCTTGATGGCGAGCGCCAGCGATCCCGATGGCGCCATCGCGCGGGTGGACTTTTTTCACAACGGCGTGCTCGCGGGCGGCGCCAGCATCGCGCCGTACCAATTGATCGTCACCGGCCTCGCGGCGGGGAGCCACACGTTCACCGCCCGGGCAACCGACGCCGGCGGCGCGAGCACGGATTCGAGCCCAGTTACGGTCGGCGTCGCGGGCATCAACCTCCCACCGTCCGTCGCGCTGACTGCTCCCCTCCCCGGAAGCATTTTTAACTTTCCCGCCACGATCACACTCGCGGCGGCGGCACAGGATCCAGATGGCAGCATCACTCGCGTCGAGTTCTACCAAGACAAGAAACGTCTGGGCGAATCCACGCAGGCTCCGTTCAACTTCATATGGACGGGTATGCTGCCCGGCAGCTACGCCCTGAGCGCGAGAGCCTACGACGGTCACCAAGCCGCGGCCGACTCCGTGGCGGCGGGGGTGACGGTCCAAGCCGCGCTACCCTACATCACCGACTTCGAGGGACCGGAAGGTTATGCCTTGGGAGCGCTCGACGGACAAGGTGGCTGGGTCGTCAGCGGTTTCGCCACCAACACGGACCAGACATCCTACGCGGGCGGGCGAGCTGTAATCCTGGCCGCCACTTCGCCTGCGACGCGGATTTCGCAGATCTTTCCCGCCTATTCCGGACGATCGTTGGTATATTTGGACTTCTTCGCCCGGCTGGCCGCTGGCGACACGGCTGCATCCTCAAGCGAAGTGCGCGTCGAGGGAGCCAGGCTGGCCTTGGTACGGGAAGGGAACGAGGGCGAATGGCAGGTTTTCCAAGGGAACGGTGCGGGGTCGGGAGTGTGGCAACGCACCGGCCATAAAGTAGCGCTTCGCGCGGACGGGCAATCGGTCGCGTGGCAGCGCCTCACCGTGCGGCAGAATTTTGCGGTAAAACAATGGGACCTGTACGCCGACGGCCGAATGATCGCCAGCGACGTTGGCATGATCGACAACTCGGCGGATCGATTCTCCCGCTTCGAAGTCGTGGGCGCCACCAGCTCCGATGTTGTGTTCGACCATCTCTACCTCGGTTTCGATCACCCGCTCTTCACCGACGCGGATGAGGACGGAATGGATGATGCTTGGGAATCGGCCCGGGGCCTGAATCCCACGATCAACGATCGCTCCTCCGACCTCGACGGTGACGGCCTGACCAACCTTCGCGAGTACCGCCTCGGGCTGAGGCCCGACGCGCGGGACACGGATGGCGACGGGTTGCCGGACGGTTGGGAAGTTCGTTACGGGCTCGATCCGCTCCGCGCCGACGCCACCACCGACTCCGACGGCGATGGCCAGACGAATATGCAGGAATATCTACTCGGGCGTGACCCGTCCAAAGGAGCCGTCACCGACATCAACGGAGCGGTGAACCTACGGCTCTATTCGCCCGCGCGCTGAGCCGGTGAATCGAACGATATGAGAGCCATCATTGTCATGATCGCACTGCTGCTGTGCGCTAGCGGAGTCATCGTGGGGCCCGCCAAAGCACAGCCCTGCGCCAGCGCCGTTCCGCTCAAACCGCAGGGCGAAGTGCGCTACGCCTCCGAATCCCTCGCCGCCCGCCTCATCGGTTTCAACGAATACACGAACGCCTCCATTCCCCCCAAGAAATACCGCCGCAAGACAACTTCCGGCACGGTGCATTTCGGAGTTTGGAGCGAAGACAAGTGCCCGGCTCCGATCTATCCAACGTCTTATTCCGACGGCGCCGCTTTGATCAGGGTGCCGGGCGATCCTTTCTTAATCACGTGGTCGGCGGAGCTAACACCAATATCTGGCGTTCCGGATATGCCGGTCACCTATCGGGCCAAAACCTTCGGCGTGAAGACGAACAGCGCGGGCGCGGAGGAGCCGTTTCCTGTCTACGTATACGTCGGCGGCGCGACCACGGGTAATGCCGACGACGTTATATTGCCCAGCGGTGGAACCATGGTGATGGATCCGCGCTCCGGAGCAGCCCCCTATACCGTGTTCGCAGTAACCTACTCGCTCTATGGAGGCTCGCTGCCCTCGAAGGTCATTCTGATGTGCCCTCGCCTGATTCCACAATATCGGGATGTTTGGGGCGAAGTAGTCGAATACGACGCCCGCGATCCGGCGGGAACGACTTTCCTGGCGCCGATCTCCACGAGTGTACGCATAGCTGGCGCCTCCAGCACCTTTCCGTTTACAACGACCGGGACAATCTCGGGCCTACCGAGCGAATCGGATTATGTCGGTGGCATCCGCGAATCGCTGACGACCGTAACCCGACAGCTCGCCGGCACAGATGCCTGCATCGCCTTTGGCTCCGGCCGACGGCGGGTGCAAGGGAGCCTCACCTCCGAGCTCTCGGTGGAAGACACCGAGGAGGACGCGTTGGGGCGGGCAATCGTGACGCCCGGCAACTCACGCACCGCGTATCGGACGAAACGCACCAACGGCTTCAGTTTCTCTCTGAGCAAGGTGCGGGTCGATGCGACATTCGATATCGTCTGTCCCGGAGAGTACGCGTTTTTCGTACACTACACGAAAGGGCCCCACGGCTTGTCGAGTCCGCGCACCTGGCACATGGCCCCGGTCGAGTCCGGCTACTTCCCCGCGGGGCCGAAAAATTTCACCCTGAGCGTCGCCGTCGGAGCGAACGATCCGGTCTTCAATGAATTCGACACGGACTATACCATCGAAAAGATCGAAGCCCGCTTGGTCTGTCCAGATCTGCCCCCCGGCGGATCCACCGCGGGTTTGGGCAGCGTGCGAATTCAACTGGGTCTCGGGCGCACCAGCGGAGCATTTTCCGGCGCCCAGTTGGTACTTGAGGCGGAC
>JBEENF010000524.1:0-3192 GCA_041192325.1 Verrucomicrobiota bacterium | reverse complement strand
AGAGGTGGCGGAATCGGCGGAATCTGAATTTCTCGCTGAAGCGCGCTCTCGCGGCGAACCGCTTTCCCCCACCAAGACGTCGTCACGCGCGGTCGCGGAGGAAGTGGACTCGAAAAGTCTGCCCGCGATGGAAGACTTGGTGAAGCGAATCCCGCCTGATATTCGAACCATCCTGGAGGAGCTTTTTAGGGCGAAATTTATCAGCGTGCGCAAGCTACCCAAGTCAGCTTTGAAAATCTAACCGGGCGCTTCGATCTGACCGCGTCGTTTCATTATCCGCCGACCCGGTCGAAAAATCACTCCACCCAAGCGGAACCCAGATCGGGGCGACCTTCAATTGACCGGCCATACAGGTAGGCTTCAATGTGTTTTCCCGCATAGGGCGGCTCCAAAGTGATGTGCTCACGCCGGTATATTCCGTCGGCCACGCCCTCAAAATCATCGAGCCGTTTCAGGCGATCAGGATCGATGGACCACACCTCGCCTTGAATGCTTCCGGGCGCTTGCGGCTGGCGGACCATTCCAGGATAGGCGGACGCCTTAAAAAGCCGATAACCAGGCGTGGTTCGCGCTTCGCCCATAAAAGTCTGGCCCGCCAGTTGGGCGTGATTGCTGCAACCTCGCTTGAGCGTTCCATAAACGAAAACCAATGTATTCATGGGCTGGCAGCGGCGGTGATCTCCACGACCAAAGCAGTCGTGTTGTCACGGCCGGAACTTTGCACCGCCTCCTGCACGAGGCGTTCAGCGGCAGTCATTTTCTGCGATGCGGGCAGCGGCGAGCGAATGAGCTCCTCGATTTGCCGATCCCAAATGCCGTCAATCAGGCCGTCAGAGCAAATCAGAAAACGATCGCCGGGCTCATAGCCAACCGCCCCAACATGGGGGTCAACGAATTGGTGGCCCGCTCCGAGTGCCTGCTGCAGCGCATTGCGGCGCGGGTGGTTGCGAGCCTCGCGTTCGTTGATTTCACCTTTTCGACGCAGCCAGCCGACGTGGCTGTGGTCGTGGGTTACCTGCTTAAGGCCTCCCTCGCGAGGTAGATAATATATTCGGCTGTCACCGACATGCCCAAAGTACATCCATTCAGGCGCAAACCAGCACATGCTGAGGGTGGCGCCCATGCCGGCGCACTCTTCGTAAGAATATCCCAGCCGCAGCAGGTCGCTGTGAATCGATGCGAACAGTTCGTTGATGAGATCCGAGAATCCGGCTCCCATGCCCGCGGCGGACAATCGAAAGGCGCGGGGGAACAGGCGGGTGATCCGATCCACTACGATTCGACTCGCGAATTCCCCCGATTTTGCGCCTCCCATGCCGTCGCTCACCGCAAAAACGAAATCTCCGCCTGCGAGAGTGGAGGAACCGGTCTTCCCCAAATAGCTGACCTCGTGGCCGTTAAAGGTCAGTGCGAGAAATGCGTCTTCGTTGTTGGGGCGCACGCGGCCGACATGGGTTAGTCCGGACCAGCTGATGCTTGGAGGGACCGCGTTTGACGAACGGGAGGGAGGGGATTGATCCATGGATCAGCCTTGAGGCTTAAGGGTGACGGGTTGGCCATCCTCGCCCGCCAGAATCGTGGCAAATTCGAAATCGATGACGCAGAATCGGCCATCTGAAACCCGGTAAGTGATGTTCCGGAGTTCGCGATCCTCATGGCGGACCCCGAACAGTTCCAGCTCGGCGAATACTTCCTTTTGTCGGTCGTAATTAAGCTGGTCGACGAGCCGGCCACAGTTGGTGGTCACAATCTTCAGATTCTCCGGCTCAACCTCGAGCAAGCGCGGGACGAACGAGCAGCCCCGGTCCTCGAGATAGCGAAGCACACGCACTTCGTGATCGAAGCGTTCTCGCGCAAGGTGCCCGCGAAAGGTTTTGTGAACCCGTCCGTCGTAGCCAATCCGCACCGTCGCCCGCGCGGTATCCTTTACCTCGTGCATGAAAAAGCTCAAAGTTCAGATCAGCAGGCCTGCTGGCAAGCGTTCCCGGGTCGCTGGACGGGCTCCCCTCGGAAACCCGCCAAGCGTGTCATTAGCAAATTCTGCCTGGGGCTGGCATACGAACTGCTAGTTAACATTCCGGCCTTTTCCGCTGTGCAAGCCCGGAAAAGTTCTCACGCTCATCGGACCTTACAACCCTGCTCCTTTTAAAATCTTATGGCCAAACTCAAACTGGAATACATCTGGCTCGATGGCTACACGCCTGTCGCCAGTCTCCGCTCCAAAACCAAGATCATCGATGGTGATCCCGCCAAACTAAAGCTCGAGGAGCTTCCGGTGTGGGGTTTCGATGGCAGCTCCACGAAACAGGCGGAAGGTAAGAGTTCCGACTGTTTGCTCAAGCCTGTGGCAGTCTATCCGGACAGCACTCGCAAGAACGCTTTCCTCGTCATGTCAGAGGTGCTGTTGCCCAACGGCCAGCCTCATCCGACCAACTCGCGGGCCACGATTCCGGATGATGCGGAGACTTGGTTTGGGTTCGAACAAGAATACTTCTTTTATCAGGCCGGCCGGCCGCTTGGTTTTCCAGAAGGCGGGTTTCCCGCCCCTCAAGGCCCTTACTACACCGGCGTCGGTTATAGCAACGTTGGCAATATCGCCCGGGACATCGTCGAGCAACACATCGACATTTGCCTCGATGCCGGAATCAATATCGAGGGCGTGAATGCCGAGGTAGCCAAGGGGCAATGGGAATTCCAAGTCTTTGGTAAGGGATCAAAGAGTGCGGCTGACCAAATGTGGGTCGCTCGTTACATTCTCGCCCGCCTCGGCGAGACACACGGCATCGACATCGAGTGGCGCTGCAAGCCGATCCTTGGGCCCTTCAATGCGCCTTTGGATTGGAATGGCTCCGGCATGCACTCGAATTTCTCCACGAAATTCATGCGCGAAACGGGTGGCAAAGCTTACTTCGAGAAACTGATGGAAGCTTTCAACAAGTATCGCGACGAGCACATCGCCGTGTACGGCCCGGAGAATCATCTCCGTCTCACCGGCCTGCACGAGACCCAGTCGATCGACAAGTTCTCCTACGGCATCGCCGACCGTGGCGCGTCCATCCGCGTGCCGCACAGCTTCGTCAACAACGGCTACAAGGGTTACCTCGAGGATCGCCGTCCGAACTCCGCCGCCGACCCGTATCTCGTCGCCGGCCGCATCCTGAAGACGATCCAGAGCGTGCCGTTGCCGAAGGG
>JBEENF010000523.1:0-3194 GCA_041192325.1 Verrucomicrobiota bacterium | reverse complement strand
AACCAGGTGTCGTTCGCGACCAGCAAGTCGCCGCCATAGCTCGACTTGAACGTCGTCCCCCAAGGCTCCAACGCGCTCCATTGCACGGAGTGGCTGAGCAGGTCATTCGCGAGGTAACGCCCCTGGAATTCCGCCGGGAAGGTGTCGCCCAGATAAACCGTGCCGCCCGGCGTCACATGCAACCCCTTGTAACTGCCGCCGGGCACGCGGTCGAAATAACCATACACGTGCGGATTGTGCAGCCCGCCGTGCTTCGCCCACCCTTTTGCGTAATACCCGCCCTGCACCATGTGAATCATTCGATAGTTCACATATTTGCCCGAAAAAGCCGGCGCCGTATCGATGCTCCAATCCGGGACGCCACCGCCCCCATTGCTGCTCGCGAGCATGTTCCCGTCCCGATCGTAATCGAGCCCCCAAATGTTGCCGCCGCCTTCGGTGAATAGTTCGAACCGCTTGCTGACGGGGTGATATCGCCAGATCGCCTGCTGAAATTCAAAGCCGCGCACCTTCGCCGTCACCGTGCTGCCCTGGCAGCCATAGAGCCAGCCATCAGGCCCCCAGAGCAGATTGTTGGCGAACGACTGCGAATCCTCGATGCCAAATCCACTGAGCAGGACCTCCGGATTGCCATCGGGCACGTCGTCACCGTTACGATCCGCATAAAAGAGAAGGTAAGGAGCCTGCATCACGAACACGCCGCCGTAGCCGATGACGGCGCTGGTCGCGAGGTTCAGGCCGCTGATGAAGTCATGGGCCCGATCCGTCAGCCCATCCGCGTTCGTATCCTCCATGATCGTAATGCGATCGGCTCCCTTGGGGCCAAAGGGCGGAGGCTCGGGCACGCGGTCGTAAACCGTGCGCGAATAGCGGTCCACTTTCACCCGCTTCAGACCGGCCGGATTCGGGTACTGCAGATATTGCACGACCCACAATCTTCCGCGGTCGTCGAACTCGATGCAGACGGGCTGCGCCATCAAGGGCTCGCTCGCCACCAGCTTCACGTCGAAGCCGGGAGCCACGGTCATTCTCTTAACCGCCTCCGCGGGGGAAAACCCCTGAGCGGGTGCGGCGTGCGCCCCCAGGAGGGCGAGGCCCACCGACGCGCTCCAACACTGCCACAGACGCGCCGTCGCCGCATGACAGGAGGAGGGAGTACGCAAAGAGGGAGGAATCATGGGAAGCAGGTGAAAGAAGTTAGGCGGCGCCAATTGGGGCAACAATGATACGGGAAAAAGCCAGGCGCAAAGGCGTCGTCGCAGGTGATGAAAGGGCGCAACCCATCGCAAAAAGGCTATCACGCCCGACCTTGCCGCAGTTTGGTCCGCAGCGCGATCGTATCGAGATCGACCAGCGCCGCCCGCCTGCCGGCTTTCTTCACCAGGTCGCACACCAGTTCGACCGTTTTGAATTCGGGATCGGAAGGGTACAGCACCGAGGGGTGCGAGAGCAGGTCAAAAACGGCCCGGTTTTCAATCGCCCACTCGACCCCCAAACGAATGACTTTAAGAAAACTATCGAGCTTCCAACGCGCGCCCCGAAAGGCCGCCACGTCGCTGATGGGGCTCATCGGGATGTCGATCAAACCGGTCGGATAAAAGAAGGGCTGCGCCTCGGCCTGGGCTTTCACGATCGACTCCATGATGGCTGCCGTGGGCTCGGCGCCGGGAGTCCCCATGGGCACGGACGGAGCCTTGCAACTGATCCATTCAAAGCCGAGATCAAGCATCATCTGCTGAACGTCGGGGCGGCCGTTCAATCCCGGTGCAAAGCCCCCCGGCGTGCGAAACCCCGCAGCGTCGATTCCGATTCTTGTTTTCAGCGCGACATTCGTCCTGGCGATGTTGTCCCGAATGACTTCCGCCGGGGGTTTTCCCGCGATCAGCCAGGGCGCACGTTTGAAGCGGAATTGAATGTCGTCCGCTTTTTGGGCGAGGACGTAAACGTGATCGTACGTATGATTGCCGATCGGATGTCCTTCGCGGACCAGTTCCTTCAACCAGTCGACGTTTTCCTGCTCCAGCACCCGACCGACGCAAAAGAAATGAATCACCCCGCCGCGGGCCTTGACCCGCCGGGCCGCTTCAACGCAGTAGCGCTTCGTCTCCTCGTTGAGCAACCCTTTTTCGTAATCCCAATGGGTGTCCTCCCAAACGGGGAAATTCCGCG
Source organism: Verrucomicrobiota bacterium (assembly GCA_041192325.1). GTDB lineage: Bacteria > Verrucomicrobiota > Verrucomicrobiia > Opitutales > Opitutaceae > ER46. Next base: position 1,025 of record JBEENF010000523.1, on the reverse strand, counting down.
ACATTTCCAGGTCAAGGGTGATCGCGATCAGAGCCTTGCTGGTATCGGCGGCGGTTTCCCGTTTCGCGTCGGCCGCATCGCCGCGCGAATGGAGCAGCAAGCCGCCCGTCGCGAGGGCAGAGGCAGTGATGAAGTCACGGCGGGAAAGTCGGGGCCGTCCAGATACGGCCGGCACGGACGAATGGGAGGGGAAAACGGAATTCATATGCAACCAGAGCGGGTTACTTTCGCCTCGCCACGGGGGATACGCCTCGAGTGGAGAACCAAAGAAAACGTGTCACAAGTTATCGCAGGAAGGCCCAAAAGCGCAACGGCCGGATGGGCGCACGAGAGTGCTTTGGCTGCAGTTAGCGCGTGGGTTCCGGCCAGTTGAGATGTCGGTGCAGGAACTCGTACGTGCCGGCCCCGTGAATCTGGTGAGGTCCATTGAAGAACTCGATGGTCGTCCGTTCCGGAATCCCGAGCTTCGCGTAAAGCCGGCGCACCCGCGCATATTCGGCCGCCACCCATTCATCGCGCGCCACCCCGTCGTCGTGCCCGCGCTCGACCATAAAGGGACGGGGCGCGATGAGCGCCGCCATTTCCGCATGGTTGAACGTGTGGCCCAGGTTGAACTCAAACACCTCGTAAACATTGTGGAACATCATGCTGTGCACATGATCGTCGGTGACGTTTTTCAACACCCACTCGTTGAAGTCACCCGACGCAATCACGCAGGCGTACTGCTCCAATAAAGCCGGCACGCGCATCGCCGTGTTTCCGCCATACGAAAGGCCGTAAAACCCGATCCGCTTCGGATCGACGAAATCGAGCGACGAAAGCCAGTTCAGCATTTGCGCATGCTGCAGGGTCGTCACGGCGAAGAGCGTTTTCTTGACGGGATGCGCCCATCGCTGCAGCTGGCGAAATTCATTGCCGCCCCGATAGTAATTGTGCGGCGCGTAGGTGATGAACCCGCGCTCGGCGAGGCGCGTCGCAAATCCCTGGTAAATCCGAAAGGCGGGGCTCGCGGGATCGTCATTCAC
>JBEENF010000522.1:0-3201 GCA_041192325.1 Verrucomicrobiota bacterium | reverse complement strand
AGCGGATTGCCGTCGGGCCCATTGAACGTCCAGTTCTTGTTATTCGGTTTCAGGTCCACGGTCTGGATCCGGCGCGAGCCACCAACTTGCAGCGAGGACGGAAAGGAGAAGAGATCCAGGCGGCGCCGGACATTGATGTTGCCGGAGTCGTAGTTCATCCAGTTCTTGCCTTGGGCATTGTTGGTCGTCGTGCCGCGGTAATTGTCGATGTTGTTGAAGTCGATGGATTGATTGGCGTTGTCGAAGACTTCAATGCGTCCGGGCCGGTCCTGATTGATGTCTAAAAAGGAAATCCGAATCGGATTTCGATTGGTGCTGATCATCTGGTAAAAGATGCCGGCGTCTTCATAGCGTCGCTTGGTGAGCGAGAAAGATCGGCTGAGGGCGGCCTCGATCCGCCATCTGCCGTCGTCGAAGCGATAATTCAAGTTTCCCGCCGTCGTCTCCTGATTGATGAGCTGGTTGGTCCCGTTGTTGGTGATGCTCCCGCGGCCGGTGGCCCCGATGGTGAAGTTGTCCGAGATACTGATGGGGACCCCGTTGGCCGGCGTCGGGGTGCCGGTCGTGCCCGCGTTGAACGTCAACTGCAGGGTGCCGATTTCGGTCGTCGCGCGGTTCAACTGTCCCCCCAGCGACAGCACCGAATGGGGCGTGACGCGCCAGTCCGCTTTCAAGCCAAGCGTGTTGCGCGTGATATTCCGCGGGCCGTCCAGGACGAGGTAGGTTTGCAGATACGGCCGGCTCACTGAAGCGGGAATGCCCGTGCCGCTGCTGGCCCAGCCATTCCTCGTGAAGTGTTGTTCGTTATAGATATTGTTCGTCATCCCGGAGACGACGATACCGAACTTCTTTCCGATCGGCAGGGTGTAGTCGAAATTGAATCCGGGAAGCAGCTTGTAGGTATTGCGATCCAGGTAGGAATGGGGCGTCTTTTTCAGCGTGAGGTTTGGGCGGTCGCCGTTTCCAACGAGATTGACACCATAGCGCAGGAGCGCGCCGCTCCGCTCGAACGCGCTCTTGCCCACCAAGTTGACGGAGCCGGCGAGCGAGTCGGCCGGGGTCGAAGGCGTGGGAACCTTCGTGACCTCGATCCGCGAAATGTCGTTGAGCGCCATCGCGCGCAAATCGACGCTGCGCGTGGAACTCACCCACACATTGGACGCCGGGGCGCCATCCGTCGTGACGGAAGTCATGGCCCCACCGATGCCGCGGACCGAAATGCCCGCGATGTCCGCATTGTCGAATTCCGCGGTAAGTCCGGGGATAAACTTCAGGAACTCACCCACACTGCTGCCCAGCGTGTCGCCGAGAGTGTCCGTCGACATGACATTCTTGATGTTCGGCGCGAAGCGCTGCTCGTTGGTCGCGATGGCCTGGGCGTCCGTCTCCTTGTCGCCCGAGATCACAAAGGCATCGAGTTCCACCACGGCCTTGGCCTGTCCGTACCGGGTTTTGCTGGTCAGGCTTACATCCTGCTCCAGGGTTCCGCCGGCCCCGACCTCAAGGGGGATCAATTGCACATCCAAGTCGGTGTAGAAAACCTCCACCACCACCGGGCCGGCCGGAACATTGACAAGTTGGTAAATGCCGAAGGCATCCGTGAGGACGGTGAGATTGGTCCCCTTGATGGAAACGCGGGCTTTGTTGAGGTACTGCCCGGTCACGACATTCCGCACGCGGCCCGTGACGGTTCCGGTTTGCGGCGCTGCCCTGAGCGCGACGGCGTCGGCGGCCTGGAGCATAAGCGGCTGGCTCAGCACGCCGGCGCACAATCCGACCAATAAGGCGATAGGGCATCTCATTTTCATGGAGTGGGTTGTCACTTCCGGGAAATGTGTTCGCCCTCCCCGAAGTGATGTTGCATCGGACCGAGTTCCCACGCGGACGTCAAGGGGAGCCGCGGGCAAGGGATGCTTTGACGAAACAGGCGTGAACTCGCACGTTTCCCCGCCCACGATGAAATTTAATCCCGCCAAGCCGCCGCTCACCGGCGAGACCCTCGACTCGCTCACGGAGAAATTCCGCGAGCACGGCGAGCCGGCGTTTCGCGCCAAACAGGTGCTGGCGTGGCTTTACAAGAAGCGGGTCCGGTCATGGGACGAGATGACCAATTTGTCCAAGCCGCTGCGGCAGTGGCTCGCGGACACCTTTGAGCTCATGCCCGTGTCGCTGGTCCTCAACAAGCAGTCGGAAGACGTCACGGACAAACTGTTGCTCGAAATGGGCGATCGATCACTGATCGAGACCGTGATCATCCGGGCGCCGCAGGAAGGCGTGGGCGTGGAACACTCGCGCAAGACGATCTGCATTTCGACCCAGGTTGGCTGCGCGATGGGCTGTGTGTTTTGCGCGAGCGGCCTTGAAGGCCTCAAGCGCGATCTGTCCGCTGGCGAGATCGTTGCCCAGTTGCTGCAAGTCTGTTACGGCGAAGACGTCCGCACGCCCCGCGCCCGCATGGAACTCGCCTCATTCGACAACATCGTGGTGATGGGCATGGGTGAGCCGCTGGCCAACTACGACAGCCTGATTCGCGCGCTCACGATCATAAATGCGGATTGGGGCCTCGGTTTCGGCGCGCGAAGAATCACGATTTCAACCAGTGGGCTCGCCCCGAAAATCCTGCAGCTCGCGGAGGAAAACCTTGGGTTTCGGCTGGCGGTCTCCCTCCACGGGGCGACCGACGAGGTCCGCGAGAGAATCATGCCGGTGAACAGGGCCTACCCCCTCGGCAAACTGATCCCCGCGGTGCGGGCGTTCGCCGAGCGGCACGGTCGTATGGTGACCTTGGAGTTCATCTTGATCGCCGACGTTAACGATTCCCTGGAGCAGGCGCAGAAGCTGCGAGACCTCGCGCGGGACCTGCATGCCCATGTGAATCTGATTCCCTATAATACCGTGGCTGGCCTGCCGTGGAAACGACCGAGCCTGACCCGTCAGGAACGCTTTGCCGACATACTCCGCGACGCTCGTATCTCAGTGACCCTTCGCCGGGAAAAGGGCCACGACATCGACGCCGCCTGCGGACAGCTTCGCCTCAAGACCGAGAAAGAACGCGAGTTGGCGATCGCCTGACACGCAACGCGAGGAAGGGAATGGAATGGGTGATCGGCGGGAATCGGGCGTGCCGCACTTTTGTTCTTGCCCCACCCCGGGGCTTTTTTTTTAGGACGGAACACTCACTTTCCTAGAAAATCACAAAAG
>JBEENF010000521.1:0-3201 GCA_041192325.1 Verrucomicrobiota bacterium | reverse complement strand
GGGGTCGGCGACACCACCGGCATTGCTCTGGTGGAAGTTTACGACGCGGATGCTAACGCCGTCACCTCGCGCTCGCGCCGTCTCACGAACATTTCGACCCGTGGACCAGTGGGGTCGGGGGAGAAGGCCCTTATTGCCGGGGTGGTGGTCGCCGGTCCCGGACCTCACACCTACTTGATTCGCGCCGCCGGCCCAACGCTCGCCGGCTACGGCGTTGCCAATCCACTGGGCGATCCGCTGCTCCAGATCTATCAAAACGAGACGCTGCTGCGCGAGAACGACGACTGGGACAGCCCCTTGACTGCCCAGGCCGCACTGCGGACCGCGGCCACGGCCGTGGGCGCGTTTCAACTCGGGTCGCGGCGAGAGGCGGCGATGCTCATCACGCTCCAGCCGGGTTCCTACACGGCAAAAGTCACCGGTTTCAACGGCGGAGCCGGCATCGGGTTGATCGAAATTTACGAGATCGCCAACTGATTTGGCGACCGCTTTGGTGACGGCATGTGGCGCTTTTCGTTGGCATCCCCGGGACGCGCGCCTTCCGCGTACGCCTTGGGCGAGGTGGCAGAAGCACGCTTCCCGAGCGGCCCGCGGGCCCATCCCTCTTCACGTCGTCGCGCTTTTTTCATGAACAAACTTACCGGCAAACGCGCTCTCGTCACCGCAGGAGCCCAAGGGATCGGCCTCGCCATCACCCGTCACCTGCTGCGCGCGGGCTGCGATGTATTTGTCCATTACCACCGCAGCGCCGAAGCCGCCCAATCCCTGGCGGGGGAGGCGAAGGCTCTCGGGCGACGGTGCGGCAGCGCGGCGGGAGATCTCACCTCAACCGAAGAATGCAACCGCGTCGTGGGGGAGGCCGCTGGCTTTCTCGGCGGACTCGACGTGCTCATGAACAACGCGGGCTCCCTGGTGGCTCGCCGCTCGCTCGTCGAAGCCGACGACGATTTTTGGGCCGAGGTCATGTCACTCAACCTCGGCAGCGCGCGGCGCATCTCCCGCGCTGCCGCGCCGCACCTCGCCACCGCCGCGAAGACCGGCGGCGGCGCAAGCATCGTCAATCTCTCCTCCCTCGCGGCGCGTCAGGGCGGCGGGCCGGGAGCGATCGCGTATGCGACGGCCAAAGGCGCCATGCTGACGTTCAGCCGCGGCCTCGCCCGCGAACTTGCCCCCCAAGGCATCCGCGTGAATGCGCTCACTCCGGGATTGATCCTCGGTTCCAATTTTCACGCCGTGCACACGCCGCCCGAGGCGCAGAAGGCGATCATTGCGGGAATTCCCCTCGGCCGCGCCGGTGACGTGAACGACGTGGCGCGCGCCGCCGTTTTCCTCGCCAGCGAATTCGACGGTTTTATCACCGGCGCCGCGATCGACATCAACGGCGGCGTCTACGTTTGCTGAGGGCGGATTTAGGCAGCACTGGCACGCGCGAGCTGCGGTTTGAGGCGGGACCTGTGGCGCCGGGGCCCGCAGTAAATCGGGGTTGGCCGGCGGGACTTTCCCACGCCGGCCGCGGGGTTACCCCACGCATCGATCGCCGCTTAAACGAGATTGCAGCAGCCAATTTCCTCAAGGACGTTGCATCGTGGCCGACCCGAATCCTGCTTCTCCTGTGAGTGCGGCGCCCGCCGCCCGCTCGTTCTGGCGACGCCGCTTCCGTGATCCTGTCATCGCCCAGTTGAAGCGGGGAATTACGCCCGACCAGATCGCAATCACCCTGGCCGTCGGCTGCTGCTGCGCCATGTTCCCCGTGCTCGGCACAACCACTCTGCTCTGCTTTCTGGCCGCGTTGGTGCTGCGGCTGAATCAGCCGATCATTCATCTCGTCAACCAGGCGCTCTGGCCCGCCCAGATTTCGGGCATATTTGGGTGCGTGCGTTTGGGCGAATGGGTCACGGGGGCGACTCCCGCGAGTTTTAATCTGACCCGCATGCATGAGGTCTTCTGGAGCAAACCGTCGGCTTTCTTCCAGGAGTTTGGCGCCACCGTTGGGCACGCGGTCATCGGCTGGTCGCTGCTCGCTCCCTTTTGCCTTCTGGCCGTTTTTTATCTGACGCGGCCCATTCTGCGCGCGATGAATCGCCTCCGCGCAGAGGCTGCGGCGAAAGCGACGGCGGATCCAGCCCACCCCCTGACCTGACGCGCGCAGGCGCGATCAAGTCTGCGTCGCATCTTTTTGCGGTCCTCGCGCGTAGCAACCAAGTCGATGCATCTCCCCCCCGCCAACTCGATTTCTCAACCGGCCCACCTCCGGGTCGGATGGAGCGCGCGCTCGCACCGGCGCCTCGCAAGGTTTCCCATTTTCAGCTCATGATCGATTTCCTGCTCGAAAGAAATCTTCTCTCCGACCGCCTGATCCGCAGCGGCATCCGGCGCCTGCTGGAGCAGCGTCTGCGGGAGGAATCAGCCCGCTACAACCGCGCCGACTACGTGGCCGACCTCAAGCGGCGCGCGCTGGCGGAACAAACGGACGCCGCCAACGAGCAGCATTACGAAGTGCCCACGCGGTTTTATCAGCTCTGCCTCGGCCGCAATCTGAAATACTCGGGATGCCTGTATACCAGCGGTCGCGAATCGCTCGACGAGGCGGAGGACGCGATGCTGGAACTCTACACGGCACGCGCCGGTCTGGCGGACGGCCAGCGCATCCTGGAACTTGGCTGCGGCTGGGGTTCGCTCGCGCTCTACAATGCCCGCAAATATCCCCGGGCGCACATCACCGCCCTCTCCAACTCCCGCACTCAGAAGCAATACATCGACACGGCAGCGAGGGAACGCGGCCTGACCAATCTCCACGTGGTCACGGCTGACATCAACGACTTCGATACCGCGCCGGCCCAGTTTGACCGGGTGGTGTCGGTCGAGATGTTCGAACATCTCAAAAACTACCAGCAGCTGTTCGCCAACATCTCGCGTTGGCTGAAGCCTGAAGGGCTGCTTTTCACCCACATCTTCACCCATCACCGGTTGAGTTATCACTTTGTCGCGCGCGGCCCCACCGACTGGATGAGCCGCTATTTTTTCTCCGGCGGTCAGATGCCGGCGCACGATCTGCTGCCGCAGTTCGCAGACGATCTGCATCTCGTGTCCGAGTGGAAGGTCAACGGCGTCCACTACCAGCAAACCGCGGAACACTGGCTGCGGAACATGGATGCTCATCGCGCCGAAATTCGCGCGCTCTTCGCGGAAACCTACGGCGCG
>JBEENF010000520.1:0-3206 GCA_041192325.1 Verrucomicrobiota bacterium | reverse complement strand
TTTCGCTCTGGGCTGTGCCCTCCTCGCGATTTTGAGCAAACCCTCGACGGTGATGCTCCCGGTGGTGCTCGCGCTCTGTGTCTGGTGGCAGCACCGCCGACTGACGTGGCGCGATTTCGGGGCGCTGGTGCCCTTCTTCGTGTTTTCAGCCGTGGCGGCGGCGTGGACGATTTGGGAGCAGCGGGTGAATTCCGGCGCGGCGGGCGCTGAGTGGTCGCAGACGTGGCCGGAGCGTTTTGCTATCGCGGGCCGGGCGGTCTGGTTTTACCTGGGAAAACTCGCTTGGCCGGCGGAGCTGATTTTTATCTATCCGCGCTGGCAGATCGACACCGCGCAGCCGCTCGTATTTGCGCCGCTCGTCGCGCTGCTCGCGGTGGTGGGGGGGCTGTGGTGGTGGCGCGCCAGCGCGCTGCGCCCGGTGTTTATTGCGACGATTTATTTCGGCGCGTTGCTCTTTCCGGTGCTCGGATTCTTCAGCGTCTTCTTTTTTCGGTATTCGTTCGTGGGCGATCATTTTCAATACCTCGCAAGTATGGGGCCGTTGGCGTTGGCGGGGGCGGGACTGACGGTGGGACTGGAGCGCATGAGCCCGGTCCGCGGCCTGGCCAGCGGCTGGGCCTACCAGCTGAGGGGCATCGTGACGGTGGGAGTACTCGTGGTCCTGGGGGTGATGACGTGGCGAGAGAGTGGGCAGTATCTCAACAAAGAAGCCCTCTGGCGCACCACGCTTGCGCGCAATCCCGATGCCTTCATGGCGTGGGCAAATCTTGGTGACACCCTTGCCCGACAAGGTCGGCAGCACGAGGCGATCCTCGCGTTTCGCCGCGGCCTGCAGCTGCGCCCGGACGATCCTCCGGTGCACAACGATCTCGGCTGCGCGCTCGTCGCCATCGGTCAGCCGCAGGCGGCGATTCCCATTCTCGAGCGCGCTCTGCAACTCCGGCCCGGTTACGGGGACGTGCACAACAATTTGGGCAATGCCTTTAGCCGGGTCGGGCGCGGCGATGACGCGATCCGGCACTACGAAGAAGCGATCAGGCTCAAGCCCGCGTACTTCGAAGCGCTCGACAACCTCGGGTGCGAATTGGTTCTGAAGGGCCGACTCCCCGAGGCGATTGTCCGGTTCGAAGAGGTGATTCGGCTCTCGCCTGACTCAGTCAAATACCGCCGCAATCTGGGTGCGGCGCTTACTCGGGCGGGACGTTTGCCGGAAGCGATTGTCCAGTTTGAACACGTGGCGCGTCTCGATCCGGCGACCCCCGCGTCGCACGCGGTGCTGGGGAACGCGCTGGCGGCGGCGGGGCGATGGGACGAAGCGCTCGCGCGATTTCAGAGCGCGCTGCGGCTCGCGCCCAACGACGCGGATCTGCACGGGAATGTCGGCGTGGCGCTCGGCACGCTGGGGAAATATCCGGAAGCGGTCGTGGCGTTGCAGGCAGCGATCCGACTGCGCCCCGACTTGATTGCCGCGCACAACAACCTCGCGCAGATCCTGCGCTCGCTCGGAAAAAATCTCGAAGCGGCCCATCATTACGACGAAGCCGAGCGCCTGCGCCAACAGGCGTCGCGCCCGCGATAAAGGGGTGAGGCCCGGCCCGTGGTTGTAGGCCCGGCCGGCGGTTGTAGGCCCGGCCGGTGGCCGGGTGTTCGGCTTGGGCTGCCCGATTGCGCGCCCGCACGGCGGATGGAGGGTTTGGCGCGCGGGGCGTCTGCGGGGTGGGAGTCGAACGGGCGGAGAAAGGAGCGGCGGTTTCCCCACCGTCCCAGCGCCAAGCCAAAAAAGGCGGTTGAGAGACCGCCCTCTGTGGAGCTGCACGATCGCAACAGGCCGAGAAATTCGGTGGCGTCGGACGGACCGCGGATTTGTGCTGAAGCTGTTCGGCCTCCGTCCCGCTACCTCACTCTCCGATGAAAAAAGACCGGAGACCACGCCAACCTCTCCGCTCATACATCGTTTCGAAATTTATTTCGGAGGTCGCGTAGCATTTACCCTCGGTCACGCTCATCAGGAGCGCGGAGTAGGCGGCGGCGGGGAGGGGGCCAGTTTTGTCGGCGTTGAGGTGGGCGTCGTGGATCACGAGCAGGCCGCCGGGCGGGAGCGCGGCAGAGGATGCGGCGAGGAACGGGGGCCGGGCGGGATTCATAATGAACCTTCGGGCAGACGTGAAAGGCCATCGAACTCGGGCCCGACCGTTTTGCTCACGGTCAGGCAGGCTGACTTTAAGTCGGGCGGTAGAGGCTGACCCGGTTATGGGCTGTCTTGATCTGGGGTTGGCTGCTGTGGGTTGCCATGCTCGGCGGCTTGTCGAAGCCGGGCATTTGTGGGATTGGCACTTTCTTGGGCGCGTAGCATGATCCCCGCATGGCCACGTTGACTATTCCAATGCCCGAGGAGGATCTCGCATTTCTTCGGGCTTACTCGGAGACGCAGGGTATCTCGGCGGAAGCGTTGCTGGCTCGGCAGGCGCGCAGTTTGCGCGAGCAGCTGCAAAAGCCCGTGCATCCCGAGGTGAAGGCGGCCAGCGGCATCATCGCGGCAAGTGTAGCCAGTGAGGACGCGCACCGCGCTTACCTCGAAACGAAGCACGCGTGACGGTCACGGTGGACATCAATGTATTGCTGGACGTTTTCCAGCAACGTCAGCCGCACTACGCCGCGTCGGCGCAAGTGGTGAGTCTCGTCTCAGAAGGAAAGCTCACCGGGGTGTGTCCGGCTCACGGCTTGACGACGCTCTACTATCTCGTGCGAAAGCACGCCACGAAAGCCGATGCGGAGGCCGCGATGGATCGCGTCCTGCGGCATTTTCAAATCGGCAACCTCGATGCGGCGGGCTGGCAGCGAGCACGATTGTTGGCGATGGGCGATTTCGAGGATGCCGCCGTGGCGGCAGTCGTAGCGGTTAGCGGCTCGACGTTGGTGGTCACGCGCAATGTCGCGGACTTTGCGCGATCCCCGGTGCCGGGGATTGCTCCGGTGGATTTTCTTAGCCAGCACGCGCCGGCGTTTTAGACGCGCATCACGGCAGTTGTGCGAACGGGCGGGCGATTGAAGCGTTGCCGGACTTGGGTGAATTGTGTCGAGCAACGCGGCGACTGCCACAGCAACCAGCGGCTGACGCCGTTGGTGATTTCGGGATGGGAGGGGGGATGGCCACAAAAACACCAGCAGTTACAAAAACGGAGATGGCTGGGAAAACGGTTTTGAAA
>JBEENF010000519.1:0-3207 GCA_041192325.1 Verrucomicrobiota bacterium | reverse complement strand
TGCCCCTGATAAAAATCTTCCTCCGCCCGCCAGGTCCGTCGCGCGATCAATCCGTTAAGGTCATGGCTTACGATTTCGTCGACAAATAGAAAAGGCGGGCGATGGGGAATCAGGTCGATGACGGCTGCCATGAAAAAAAGTGCTGTTGGTGGTTGGTGGGAAGCGGGGAGAAACGCTGGAACTATGCCGGCGCCCGCGCGCCTTCGCCGGCGATCAAGGGCGATCGCTGCCGTTGAAACAACGCCTTGTCGATCTTGTTGGCTACGATCACACCGTAGTTAATCGTCCCAAGCCACCCCGACATGATGATGCCCACGGAACCCGCGTGATAAAGCCCGGGCAGTTTTTCCGGCAGGTCCATCGACACTTTCAGTCCTTCGAATTTTGTCCCGAAGGACGTGCCAGCCAGATGCGTCGTGTATCGTTCTATGGTCCGCGGCGTCGCCGCTTCCTTCCAGTCGATCTTTGCGCGCGCGTCCGGGATGAACTTCTCCAGCGCGTGAATTGACTCCTCGATCAATCGATCCTTTTCGGTTTCGTATTCCTCGTCCGAAAGTTTCTTCCAGTCCGCGTATTCGCCGTTTAGCGACACAACAATCGTGTAGCGGTCAAAGCCGGGTCGCGTGTCGGGGTAATAAACCGAAAAAGTGCGGCTGGTGGTGTGGAAATCCGTCAACTCCACGCTGCTGAATTTCGGATTCTGTGAGGTGAAAACCAGGTCGCCTATGTGCGGAATACGCTCCCCCTTGCGAATGCCGAGGTAGACCTGGCACGAACTCGAGTTGATTCTCACGGCCTCCGCGGCCGCGAGGTAGTCGGCCGGAAAGTTCTCCGCTCCCCCCAGGCGGAAGATCGTGTTTTTGAGATTGGCATTCGACAGCACGGCCTTCGCGCGAATCGTCCGTCCGTTCCCCGCCACGATCCCACAGGCCACCTTCACTCCAGCGCGTTCCTCCACGAGGATCTTCTGAACGAGGACCTTCTTTCGGACTTCCACCCCATTTTTCTTCAGCTCGGCGATCATCTTTTCGATCAGCACATCCGAACCGCCCCGAAACGTGTAAACGCCGGAGCCCATGAAGTTTGAAAATACGATGCCGTAGGTGATGGCCGGATCCGCCAGCGTCGAGCCGTTCGCATAGGCAATTGGCTCCATCAGCAATCGCTTCACATCGTCGCGGCCGGGAAAGAAACGCTCCAACATTTCCCCGGTGGTCTCAGGGTTGTTATCGTAGAAATTCATCGCGCGGAGATAATCGTAGAACTTCTCGACGTGGGCGCGATCCAGGTTGAATTCCTCCACTAACACGCGCGTGTAATCTTCGCGCGTGAAGGTTGTCCAGACATCCATCTGAGGATTGACGAAGCGAATGTCCTTCAGCGGCACGATCGCGTCGGCGATTTCTTTCGTCCAATATTTGCGGCAGGACTTGATCATCCCCACGGGAAAACCATGGAGCGAAATGTCGAAGATGTGCCCGCCTTTGCGCGTGAACCATGTCGCCAGCCCGCCGAACTGATAGTGATGCTCCAGCAGGAGCACCCGATGCCCTGCTTTCGCCAGCACGTTGGCTCCGGTCAGCCCGCCCAAGCCACTGCCGATGACGATAACGTCATACTCATCGGCGACGCCTTTTAGCCAGTCGTAAGCCATTATTTTGCGTGTAACGCGTTACTGCAACCCGCGAGTCAGGAGGACGGGGCGCAACGGCGGGTGATGCGCAGTCGACCGGAACTCAAGCGCGGGCAGTTGTTGCCTTCGGCTTCAGCAGACCGTCGCGCACCATGAGCTCGGCGTTCTGGATGGCATTCAACGCCGCACCTTTCCAAAGGTTGTCACCGCTCACCCACAATGCCAGTCCGTTGTCCAGCGCGGTATCGATGCGGATGCGACCGACCCCGCACTTAACTTTCCGCGAGAAATCCAGCGGCGTCGGATAGAGTTTGTTCGCGGGATCGTCCACGAGTTCTGCTCCGGCGAAGCCCGCAATGGCCGCACGCGCCGCCTCGACGCTGACCGGCCGTTCAAACTCGGCGTTGACCGCCACCGAGTGCGCCCGCACCACGGGCACCCGGACCGTCGTGGTTGAAACCTTCAATGCGGGGAGGCCCATGATCTTCCGACTCTCCTGCATCATTTTCGTTTCCTCGCCGGTGTAGCCATTCGGGCCAAACGAATCCACCTGAGGAATGACGTTAAACGCGATTTGATACGGATAGACTTTCTTGTGGAGAGGCGCGCCCTTGGCATGAGCCTGCACCTGTTCCTCAAGTTCTCTAACCGCTTCGGCACCTGTGCCCGATACGGACTGGTAAGTTGCGGCAATGTAGCGTTTGAGCCCGAACGCTTTGTGCAGCGGCCACAGAGCCATCAGGGTCACTGCCGTCGAGCAGTTGGGGTTGGCGATGATGCCTTTATGCCGCCGCAGTTCTTCCGGATTGATCTCCGGGATGACCAGGGGAACGTCGGGATCCATCCGGTAGTGCGAGCTCTTATCGATCACCAGACAGCCGGCTTTGACGGCATCGGGCGCGAGCGCCCGGGTAACGGAACCACCAGCGGCAAAAAACGCGACATCGACCTCCGCAAAAGCGCCGATTTTTGCCTCTTCCACGTGGTATTTCTTTCCGGCAAATTCCACCATTTTACCCGCCGACCGAGCCGAGGCGAATAGCCGCAGCGAGGTCATGGGAAAATTTCGCTCGTGCAGGAGCGATAGCAGCTCTTGACCGACGGCCCCTGTGGCGCCGACGATACCGACAGTGATGGATGCGTTGTTCACGGGTGAGTCTCCAATGGAGCAATTCAACAAAACGGTCGCCCGCCTTGGCATCAAGCCCGGAGAGCGGATCATTTTCGTTCGTATCGACTCCGCGACCCTGCAATTCTTTCGCCAGGGTGTGCTGCTAAAAAGCTATGTGATTTCCACGTCTAAACGCCCACCCAGCAACGTGAAGAATTCACTCGGAACGCCGCGGGGGCTCCACGTGATCGCGGAACGAATCGGAGCGGGTCAACCTGTCGGGATGGTCTTCAAGGGTCGCTCGCCCACGGGTTCGCATTTTTCAGAGGTTTCCCCAGACGCCGGCTCGAATCTAGTTACGAGCCGTATCCTTTGGCTCCGCGGCCTGGAACCGGGAGTGAACGCGGGCGAAAATGTGGACACTTACGAACGCTACATTTACATTCATGGCACCAACCACGAA
>JBEENF010000518.1:0-3211 GCA_041192325.1 Verrucomicrobiota bacterium | reverse complement strand
ACATGGGGCGCATGGCCAAAGGCATCACCGGGGCGTCCTTTCTTCCCATCTGGCTGACGACCAACTTTGCGCACGGCTTGGGCTACATTCTGCTGGGGCTGGGCGCCGCGCTGCTGCTGGGCCTCAAGACCCGCAATACTCTGTTTCTCACCGGACTCGTCTACGTCGGTCTATCTTTTGGTCTGATGGCGGTGCAGGAGGGCGAAGGCGTGGCCTGGCTGGCAATTCACATCGCCATGATCTCCGGCGCCTTGGTCCTTGCCCGTTACGACCGCTTCGCGCTGTGGGCCAGCAAAGTCGACTGATGCAATTGCGAAGCCTGGTTCTTGCAGTAGCGTAAAATCCCATGGTTAGTCCTTAAACCGCGCCGACATCTCTTTTTCCGGCGCCCTCGCAAGGCGCCAAGCGCGACACCGAAGCCTGCCCGTCTCCATTCCCGCGTCCCATGTCTGAAATCCTTTCGTCCTCCTCCCCTCTCACTCGTCGCGACTTTTTAAGCACCACCGCCCGACTTGGAGCCGTCATCGCAGCGGCGCCGTACATCGCGCGAGGCGCAACCGGGAAAACGGATGCGTTGAACGTCGCGCTGATCGGCTGCGGCGAACAGGGCCGCGTCCTGTTGAACGCCTCCCTGAAAATTCCAGATATTCGCTTCAAGGGCGTCTGCGATATCTGGCCGTACAATCGCACGTATGGGGAACGTCTGTTGAAGAAATTCGGCCATGACGTGCGTCCCTTCGAAGACTACCGCGAGATGCTGTCGACGTTAACCGACATCGATGCGGTGATCATCGCCACGCCCGATTTCATGCACGCCGAGCATACTATTGCAGCGCTCAAGGCCGGCAAGCACGTCTACTGCGAGAAACTGATGTCGAATACGGTGGAGGGCGCTCGTTCGATGGTGACAGCGGCCCGCGAGACAAAAAAGCTTCTTCAACTCGGCCATCAGCGCCGCAGCAATCCGCGTTACGTGCACGCCCGCGACAAGGTGATGCGTGACAATCGCCTGCTCGGCCGAATCACCAACATCAGCGGCCAATGGCACCGCGCGGTGACCGACGATTTCGGGTTTCCGGCCAGCCAGGGTTTGTCCGAAGCGAAGCTCCAACAATACGGCTACGCCAACATGCACGAGTTTCGCAATTGGCGTTGGTTCAAGAAATACGCGGGCGGTCCGATGTCGGACCTCGGCGCACACCAGATCGACATATACAACTGGGTGCTGGGCGTAAATCCCCGGATGTGTATCGCCAGCGGCGGCGTCGATTATTACAAGACTCACGAGTGGTATGACAACGCGATCGCCGTGTTCGAATATCCCACCAAGGACGGAATCGTACGCGCCACCTATGAGGTGCTCACCACCACGAGCGCCGGCGGCGGATATCACGAATATTTCATGGGCGACGAGGGCGCGCTGAAGATGTCGGAGAATCCGAAGTACACGAAGATCTACCGGGAGGCCCGTGCGCCGGAGTGGGATAAATGGGCCGCCCAGGGTATTGTCGCGAGTCCGCTCTCGGGTGAAGGCGCCCCCGCCGCCGTGAAGCCGTGGGAAAAACCCGGCGTGAAGAAACTGGGTGGTCCTTCCAAGGCCACCGTCGATGTCCGCGAAACCGCGGCGCTTTCCGCGTGGGAAATTCCCGTCACACTCGACAAGGCCATCCATCAACCGCATCTCGAAAACTTTTTCGATGCGGTCAGACACGGCACGCCCTTGAACTGCTCGGGGGAATCCGCCTTCGCCACCGCCGTCACGATCCTCAAGATCAACGAATCCATCGCCGCGCAGAAAATGCTGACCTTCCGCGACGAGGATTTCATCGCCTGATTGCGCACCCATTTTTCTTTCAACCCGTTCGAACGATAAGTTTCATTTTTCTCCCATGCGTCTACGCCTATTCTCCCTTCCCTTGCTTGCCACTGCGCTCGCTACTTTTGCGTCGGCCGCCGACAACAAGGTGCCGCTCCCGATCGAATTGCCCCGACCGCTTTTCGCCGGCACGCCCCGCCCCATCTCGCTCCCGAATCTGGAGCCCGCCAGCTCCGGCAAGCGTCCTGATTTCATGGTGCCCGCCGGCACCGTCCTGTTGTCCAAAGGAAAGACCGTAACGAGCAGTGACTCCCAACCCGTTATCGGTGAGCTCTCCTACATTACGGACGGTGACAAGAGCGGCACCGATGGCGCTTATGTCGAGCTCGGGCCGGGCGTGCAATGGGTGCAGGTTGATTTGGGCGCGGCGGCCAAGCTCGCCGCCATAGCGGTGTGGCATTTTCATTCCCAAGCGCGCGTTTATCACGATTTCATCGTCCAGGTTTCCAACGATCCCGAGTTCAAGAAGGACGTCACCACTCTCTACAATAGCGACGACGATAACTCCGCCAAAATTGCCAAGGGCACCGACAAGGCCTACATTGAAAGTTTCCAAGGCCGCATCGTCGACGCGAAGAGCTCCTCCGCACGGTACGTGCGACTGTATAGTGGCGGCAACACCTCTGACGAATTGAACCATTATTGCGAAGTAGAGGTTTACGGCCAGCCGGCGAAATAGTCGTTAGCTCTCACCTGCGGTCTCCAGCCGCAGTTCAAATAATACCGGGGGCGGACGCCGGCGCCGCTGCACTCGGGTTTCAACTCCGTGCTCCCCCCCCTCTCCCGCTGGCTGCCGCTCACGATAGTCACTCTGGCAGCATTTGGCCTGCGAACCGATGACCTCGCGCGCCGTCCCATGCATGCGGACGAAGCAAATCAGGCAGTTAAGGCGGGAGAGCTTTTGGAGAAGGGTCAGTATAAGTTCGATCCGCGCGATCATCACGGGCCGACCCTGTATTATGCCACGTTGCCGGTGGCGTGGTTACGTGGCGAGAGAACCCTCGCCACTCTGACCGAAACCACCGTGCGTTGGGTTCCCGCTCTCGCGGGCACACTTTCGGTCGTGCTGCTTGCCTGGCTCGCGTCGCCACTTGGCCGCTGGCCCGCGCTGGCGAGCGCCGCATTCCTGGCAATATCACCGGCTGCCGTCTACTATAGCCGCGATTTTATTCAGGAAACACTGCTCCTGACTTTTGTGCTCGGCGCACTCGCTTGCGCTCGCCTCTGGTGGCGTGAAGGGCGTCTGCGGTGGGCGCTCGCCGCTGGAGTCTTCGGGGGGTTGATGGCGGCAACCAAGTCGAGCGCGCCATTGTTTGCCGCTGCGGCCCTTGTGGC
>JBEENF010000517.1:0-3213 GCA_041192325.1 Verrucomicrobiota bacterium | reverse complement strand
CACCGCTTCCTTTCATAACGTCAACTCTCACTTGCGAACCCGGGAGCACCGACAATCGGATATCGTATGCGAATCCGCTCGCGACGAGTTTGTAGCGCCCGTGCAGGCCAAACGCCTGGAGCGCGAGCGAGTTCATCTCGGGCGTGCTCGCCGAAACCCGCACCGGTATCGTGCTTTTGTCGACATCGACCCGAACCTCGCCGATGCGTCCCTGACCGGCGGCCGACGCAATACCAAAAGAAAGCAACAGAAGGAGACGCAGTAGGTTTTGCATGAAAATAGCGGGCTGAAGAAATAACGGGAAGATGCCTTTCTATTTGCAGGGTACCGCGGCATAACAACTCTTATTTGCTCAAAATCGCGCATCAAAAACCGTGACCTCCGACGAAATCAAAGAGCAGCTCAAACAAGTTAAGTATCCAGGCTTCAGCCGCGATATTGTTTCCTTCGGGCTGGTGCGTTCCGCGGGATTTGTGGATGGCACCGCCAAGGTCGCGGTCGCGATCTCGACCAACGACCCCAAAGTGCCACTGCAACTGAAGCAGGAGATCGAACGCTGCCTGCACGCTGCGCCCGGGGTGCGCGACGTCATGGTGGAGATCTCCGTGGCGGCGGTAAAAACGCCCGCAGCTCCGGTCAAGCAGGGTGGCAGCGCAACCGGCAATCTCGCGGGAAACAGCGCGGCGGCCAAAACGATTCGCCACGCGGTGGCGATCGCGTCGGGCAAAGGCGGGGTTGGGAAGAGCACTTTTTCGGTAAACCTTGCCTGCGCGCTCGCGCAGGTGCTCACGTTGCAGGGTCGCCCGGGCCGCGTGGGCTTGATGGATTGCGATATCTATGGGCCCAGCGTACCGTTGATGATGGGTCTCAAAGGCCGGCCGGAAGTCGAAGGTGACGGACCGGAATCGATGCTGGTTCCGATGGAGCGGCACGGCGTAAAAGTCATGAGCATGGGTTTTTTGGTCGACGACAACACGCCGGTGGTCTGGCGCGGACCCATGATCATGAAAACGGTGCAGCAGTTCGTCCAAAACGTGAAATGGGGTGAGCTTGATGTCTTGTTGGTGGACCTGCCGCCTGGCACCGGCGACGCGCAGTTGTCGCTCGTCCAAACCCTGCCCCTCGATGGCGCGGTGATTGTGACAACGCCGCAACCCGCGGCCACCAACGTCGCCCGCAAAGGCGGATTGATGTTTCAGAAAGTCAATGTGCCGCTGCTCGGCGTAGCGGAGAACATGAGCTACTTTACCGACCCGGCCGGCATTAAGCATGAACTCTTCGGATCAGGCGGCGGTATCGTGACGGCGGAGAAACTTGGCACGTCACTTTTGGGCCAGGTGCCACTGATTCCCGAGATTCGCGCCGGCGGAGATAGTGGTGAGCCGATTGTGGTCAGTTCGCCCCAAAGCGAAGCCTCCGACGTGTTCCGCAACATCGCCCAAACGCTGCTGGCGCGCCTCGCGCGGCCAAGCACGTTGGGAATGTGAGGTTTGGGAAACATGGCCGGCATTGACAGGGTTCGCGTGGTCGCTCTCATTTTAATTCGCGCTGCATGACTCCTCCCGCTCAAGAGCCTTCGACGTCCCGCGAGTTCGTAAAGCAATCCAGCCTGTACCAAGAGTTTTTGGCGGAACGAGAGGAAATCCTAAAGCACAAGTGGCTTGAGTCAGAACGACTTGGCTACGACATCGGTTTCGAACGAGCGCTGCTTGACTGGATTCGGAAGCACCGCGAAAGCTGGCGCGCCGCGCGTCGTCTGCATAGCCAGCAAAGTTCCGCCGCGGGAGAGTCGGCGAGTCCCTTTTCATCGCCGGTGAACGATAAGAAGGCGAGCTAAGCTCCTCGGTCCAATGGCTGGCGGGAGGGGGCGACCCAAGGACCCCAAGTAGCAAGGAGATGCGCCCTTCGCCTCCGGCCCCCTAAAAATGCAAAAGCCGGGCTTTTGGCCCGGCCTTGTAATCACGAATCAACGATCCGCTGACTGATTATTTAATCTCCTTGTGGAGAGTATGCCGCTTGAGGAAGGGGTTGTACTTCTTCTTTTCGATGCGCTCGGTCACGGTCTTCTTATTGCGCTTGGTAAGATAGCGTGAGACCGGCTTGCCCTCTTTCTTGGCCTCGGTGCACTCCAGAATGACTTGTTCTTGCATGGTATAAAATAGATTGAAGGGTCAGAGGAAAGGGTGTGCCCGCTTCCGTGCAACCCCAAAGTGGCTGTGAACCCGCCGACCGGGGAGAATGATGGTCAGTGATGAAGGCGAAGGGTATTAAGACGCCGCGGGTGCGACCGGGCGCAACACCCGCGCCGATTCCCGTTCAATCGTGTCCAACTGCCGCACCATGTCAGCGGCGGTCTTCTTGAGCAGCGAGGTGCCAATCAAGGCCGCATTAAAGGGATACTTCTCCAGCACGTCGGCAATGTTGTCGGACGAGATTCCGCTCTCAGCCACGCGGATCGAGCCGGGTGGAAGCCGTTCGAAAAGGGCGAAGGTTGCCAGGTCCGTTTGCATGTCGCGACTCGGTCCGATCGCGCCGATGAACGGGCTGAGTTTTTCGCGAATTCTCAGGCTGAGTGGCTTTGCCTGCGTCACCCCTTTGAACCGGCGGGAGTTGATGCCGCAAACCTTCGCGCTTGCCGGCAACAGATCGACCTCCGACGCGTCATGGATCTCGCACAGCACATCAAGTCCGATCGAAAGCGCCAAATCGTGCAGCCGCCTGAACTCGTCCTTGTCGGTGACGACGTTCGCCATCAACAGAATCGCATCCGCGCCAATCCAGCGGGAATAGTAAACCTCATAGTCGGTCCGGATAAAATCCTTCCGCAAAATGGGTTTGGGCCGGCGCTGGGTCAGTTGCCGGACTTTTTCCAGATCATCGGTCGAACCACCGAAATGGGAACTCTGCGTCAGGACCGAGATCGCCGCCACGACTGGGTGCGTGTGATATGTTTCCAACGCCGCCCCAATCGCGTCTTCGTTGATCACGCCCATGCTCGGCGACTTGCGTTTGATTTCGGCGATCACCGCAAAGGGTTGCTGCCGCAGCGCCCGCGCGAAGCCCCGCGTGGGACCCATTTTCTCCACTTTGCGCTGCAACGTGGCCAGCGAGTCGCGGCGCTGCCGGTTGGCCGATTCGGCGCTGGTCGCTTCGAGAATGGTATCAAGTGTCATGCGGTCGCGGGGCACCCTATTTTCCGCGAAGCGGAGGTCA
>JBEENF010000516.1:0-3215 GCA_041192325.1 Verrucomicrobiota bacterium | reverse complement strand
CAAGCAGGCGTTAATTCGGCAGATCGTCTCACCCGTCATGTGGGAAGATTGCATGCGCACCGCAGCCGCCGCGGGAGCCTCCGAATTCTGGGAACTGGGTCCGGGCGGCGTGCTCAGTGGTTTGGCCCGCCGGACCGAGAAATCCTGGCCCATGAAAAGTTTTTCCGAATTTGTCGACCTAGCCGCCTGAACGATGCCTGCCAAAAACACCCGCAATTTCTGCATCATCGCTCACGTTGACCACGGCAAGACGACGTTGTCCGATCGACTGCTCGAGCACACCAATACCGTCGAACAGCGCGTGATGACCGATCAGCATCTCGATGCAATGGATCTGGAGAAAGAGCGGGGCATCACGATCAAGTCGCACCCCGTGACCATGACTTACCGGGCCAAGGACGGACAAACCTACAAGCTCAACCTCATGGACACGCCGGGCCACGTGGACTTCTCGTATGAAGTTTCGCGCAGTCTTGCCGCCTGCGAAGGCGCGGTGTTGTTGATTGACGCCGGTCAGGGCGTCGAAGCGCAAACGGTGGCGAACGCACACCTGGCGGTTGGCCAGCAGCTCAAGATTATTCCGGTGATCAACAAGATCGATTTGCCCAGCGCGAATCTGGAACTCTGCACGAAACAACTGGAAGACATCCTGACCATTCCCGCCGAGGAAGCCATTCTGGCCAGCGGCAAGGCCGGCATCGGTATCGTGGATATTCTCGAAGCCGTGGTGCAGCGGGTTCCTTCACCGCGCTGGGCCACCTATCCCCAGATGCGCGCGCTGGTGTTCGACTCGCTCTATGACGCCTACCGTGGCTGCATCGCCTATGTGCGGGTGTTCTCCGGCACGATCAAAGCCGGCGACACCATGATGCTGATGAGCACGGGGCAGAAAGCTGAAGTCAAAGAGGTCGGCGTTTTCATGCCGAAAATGGTGAAGATTGGGTCACTCGGCGCCGGCGATGTCGGCTACATTGTCTCGAGCATCAAGAACACCGCTGACGTCAAGACCGGTGACACCATCACGCTGGGCCACAAGCCCGCCACGGAAATGCTGCCGGGCTACAAGGAAGTCCGACCTCTGGTGTTTTGCGGGTTGTATCCACTGGAAAGCGACGATTACGAGAAACTCAAGGCGGCGTTGGGCCGGCTGCGGCTCAACGACGCCGCCTTTGTCTATGCCTCGGAGAGTTCGCTCGCGCTGGGCTTTGGCTTTCGGTGCGGCTTCCTCGGATTGCTCCACATGGAAATCATCCAGGAGCGCATTCGTCGGGAGCACGATGTGGAGATCATTTCGACTTATCCCAGCGTTATCTACCACGTGGTGAAACACGGGGGAGAGGAAATGGACGTCGACAATCCCGTGAACATGCCGGATCCCGGCACGATCCTGGAAATCAAGGAGCCCACGATTCGCGCTTCGATCATTATCCCGAACGACTCGATGGGCGACATCCTGGCGCTGATCATGGAAAAGCGCGGCGCCTGCAACCATACCGATACATTGGATACAACCCGGGTGATGCTGCATTGCGTGCTGCCGTTGAATGAAATCCTGGTGGATTTCAACGATCGCCTGAAAAGCGTCACGCACGGATACGGCTCGATGGATTACGAACTCGGCGATTACGTCGCGTCCGATCTGGTCAAAATGGACATCATGATTAACGGCGATCCCGTCGACGCGTTCGCCTGCATCGTGCATCGCGACAAGGCGGAAGGCAAAGGTCGCCAGCTCTGCGAAAAGCTCGCGGAAATCATTCCGCCGCAAATGTTCAAAGTGGCGATCCAAGCGGCAATCGGGGGCAAAATCATTGCGCGCGACAACGTGAAGGAAATGCGCAAAGACGTGACCGCGAAGTGCTATGGCGGCGACATCAGCCGGAAACGGAAGTTGTTGGACAAGCAAAAGGAAGGAAAAAAGAAGATGAAACAGATTGGGAAGGTTTCCATTCCTCCGGACGCCTTCATCAAGGTCCTGCAAAACAACTAATCACTCTGACTCGGGCCAGGGGATTTTGCTTTCTGCTGTTCGCCGCATTCTTAACCGACAATTGCTCCACCCATGTTCGGCTTCTTCGCTTCCCAACAAAAGAAAATGCGCGACAACGCAGCCAATTGGCTGGAGCTCGCGTCCAAGGTCTATCATTTCCGGCGCGACGTGCTCCCTCCGGCGCAGATCGGGGAGCTGCAGTCCAGGACGGCGGAGCTACAGGCGCTGTTGAAAGAGCGGGCCGGGGCCGAAAAACTCAAGGTGGCGATAGAGCGCCTTGAGGAAGTGCTGCGCCGGACAGGCGGGGCGATTTACCCCAAAACTGCCTTGGTGGAAAACGTGGAATTTTTCCTCGTGGCGGCGATCGTGATTCTCGGAATTCGCACCTATTTTGTGCAGCCGTTCAAGATTCCGACGAATTCAATGTGGCCGACTTACAACGGCATGACACCGCAGGTGTGGAAGAATCCCGAGGAAGCGCCCAACGCTCTGGTCCGGCTCGGACGATTTGTCGCGTTCGGCGCGCAGCACAAGGAACTTGTCGCTCCGGAAACCGGCCGTGTGAGTGTTGAAATCATTGGTGGACGCCTACGCTATGATCTTAAGCCGGGCAAGAACTGGCTAATCTTTCCGGCGGTCAATCGCGAGTATACCTTCCACGTTAACGACACTGCGGTAAAAATTCAGGTCCCGGAGGATTTCGACTTTGACTGGGCATTTCGCGAGGCGACCGGCTTGACCGCGGATCAGCTCGCAACCTTGGCAGAGCAATCGGCGCGGAGATCGGGAGGACTGCGCGTCCAACTGCCCCAGCCGGCCACGCGCGGCAAAGCGTTTCTATCGTTTGATATTATCACCGGCGACCAGCTTTTTGTCGACCGGATGACTTATCATTTCAAGGCCCCCAAACCGGGGCAGGGGTTCGTTTTCCGGACCGATCGAATTAAGAGCGATTACATGCGCGACCGTGAGGGGCGGCAGATGGAACAGTATTATATTAAGCGATTGGTTGGCATTCCCGGTGACAAGCTGGAGATCAAGGAACCCGTGCTGTATCGCAACGGGTTGCCGATCACCGGCTCGACTGCATTTGGGGCGAATGCGAAGCGCGTAGATCGTTATGGCGGGTACTTCAACAGCCCAGCTCCTTTCACTTACTTGAATCGAGGGGAAACGCTCACGGTTCCCGCGGGCAAGTATTTCGCAATGGGAGATAATTCGGGTA
>JBEENF010000515.1:0-3219 GCA_041192325.1 Verrucomicrobiota bacterium | reverse complement strand
CACACTGTCGGCGGATCCCGGCAAGCCGGTGAACTGGAAAACACCACTGGCATTGGTCGCCACGGTGCTGAGGAGCACGTCTCCCGCGTCAATCGCGCCATCGTTATTCACGTCGGCATACAGCTTGACGTCCACGTTGGGAATCGCCGTCTCGGCGGCGTCGAAGACGCCCTCACGACTCACATCCACCCAAACACTACCCGTGATGCTGGAGGTATCAGGCGGGCGCAGACCGAAGTCGGCGGTCAGCACTTGCGCATTGGTGTACGGAAGACTCACCGAAAGTGAACTCGTTGTCGTCGGCGTGTAGCCAGCGGAAACGGTCGAATAATCGTAACGCACATTATAAGTGGCCTGCGTCAGCCCGCTCATCAGATAATGACCGTTCGAGCCGGTGAGCGCAAAGGGTTCACCGATCTCGTAGGCCCGGTTGCCATTTTGATCGATATACACCCGCACGTTTGGCAGACCGGGCTCGCCCGCATCGAAGGCGCCGTTGGCATTCAGGTCTGAAAAGACCAGATCGCCGATCGAGCCCGTGAGTGCCGTTGTGACGGTATTGGTCGGCGACGTGCGGATATCCGTCTCAAGCGAGGCCGTGTTGCTCAGAGCATTGGGCGGGGTGGAAGCGTTGACCTTTACGGTCAGTGTAAGATCGCGCGCAATGAGAACGCCGCCCGAAATCGCCGTTCCCCACGCATTGGAGGGGCTGGTCGACGTCGGCGTGCCCGAAAACGTCAGCTGGTCCGGCGCGGTAATGGCGCCGCCAATCGTATAGGTGTAAGTAAAGGTCGCGCTGCTATTAGCCGCAATCGTGACCGGACCGGCAGGTGATGGCCCCGTCGTCCGGGTGGCCGTCGCGCCAAAGCCCTCAAGATTATTGACCGTAAGATTCGCCGGCGGAGCGACTCCGGTCACCGCGCTCCCGGTATTATTCGCCACGACCATCGTGACCGTCACAACGTCCCCCGACTTCGCCAACGAGCGCGAAGGGGTGAGTGTATTGGTGTAACTGCCAGTGCCGCCAGTAACGACCCGGAGAATGGGACGATTCGCCGCAGTGGCGGCCGACCGGCTGGAGAATTTCGTGTCCGCGGTCGACTTCAACCACAACCCATGGTTTGCCACGCTGCCATCTTTCCAGCCGGTCACCAAATTCTTCAGGCTGCTCGTAGCAGTCGATGAGCGCTGCCCAACCACAGTGGTCGCGCTAAGGGCAGCAAGGGATGCGCTGGCGTCATGGGTTGGTCTGGAATTGTAGGTCGTTGTTTCCGTCCAAGCGCTGGTGGTCTTATAAAAATCCACGGTCCCGGCCCGCGTGCTTTCCTGATAGAGCAGCAATTGGGCCGACTGGATGGCGCCAGCAGGCAAGCTAGTCAGATCCCACTGCAACAAACCGAACCGCGAAGTCGTCCTGACTTTAACGGTCGGCGCCGTGCCGTAGGAATTACCCGCATTGTTGCCGCTTTCCACATACGTGTCCGCCGTGGGGGTGAGATCAGTCGTGGTGGCGCCGGCAACGACGGTTGAAGGCTCCGGCCCTACCGTGGCACCCAAGTTCCAGATCACCGGCGTGGTGGGCGTCGCATAATCAATCTCCACTGAAGAAAACGTAATAATCGGACCGCCGTTCGCCGTTCCGTTATTCCGAACGCGGATATCCGTCGTGGCAGTGACCCCTGAGAGGAGCGCAACCAGGTCGTAGGTGACGGCGCCAGCCGCGGTCCCAATGGTGTAGTTCCCCAGTTGCACCCATGTGTTGCCCGCGTCCTTGCTGGCCTCCAACACGACTTTTTGATTCGCGTTGTTCATCCCATTGGTGGCGATGACAACGGTCAGCTTCGCATAGGTGGCGCCGGTCAAGTTCGCGCGACGCGTCAGCGCCTGCGTCTGGTTATTGACCGTCTTGAAGCTCAAACCGCCCTCGATGGAGATATTACCGGCGGTGGGAGAATTATCATCATTGGTCTCGGTCCAACTGCTGGCCCAGTTCTCCGACCCGTCGTTGGCGTCATAGACGGCCTCTTCAAATGAGTCATTCAGGTAGGTTTCCGGCCGTCCTCCTTGCCCGGCGCTCACGAACGTCGTGCCGGCCGGTAGGGTATCCTTCACCACGGCGGACGAAACCGATTCGTTTCCCTCGGAGGCCACGGCAATGGTGTAAGCCAGAGTATCGCCCGGATTGCCGGTCGCCGGACCGGACTTCCCGACCACGGCGACAAAGGGGAAACCACGCGTGGAATCCGTTTGCCCGGCGACAACGGTCACCGCCGAGTGCTGAGTGACGTACGCGACGAGCTGCGCCGGTATGTCGGTGTCAGACGTATCCACCTTCACCACATAAGTTGCGGGTGGCAGGCCGCTGAAACGGTAGGCGCCATCGGAGCCAGAGGAGGTGGTGCTCACGAGGGTAGTACCGTCGCCGGCGTAGAGGTAAACGGTGACGCCGGGCAGCGGCGTGTCGGTGGCGGCGTTGTAGGCGCCATTGCGATTCGCGTCGTTGAAGACCGCTCCACTAATCGTTGCCGGAAGCAGTCCAAAATAGCCGAAGTTCGCGCCTTGGTAGTTGTTCGATGAGCCGGAGAAGTCGGTCGGGATAACCGCGCGGGGGTTGGCGGTCGTGACTGAATAGGGATTCGTGAAATAGGTGTCGACGGCGCTGCCGATCCCGTCTCCGACCATTACCAGGTAGCGAAAACCCGGATTCAGGCTGCCAAAACTTAAACCGCCGCCGCTGCTGGTGGTGGTCGTCGCCACCAAAGCGTCACCGGCATCGATCTTGCCGTCGCCGTTCGTGTCTTCGTAAAGGCTGACGGCGGCTCCGTCGATGCCCGCTTCACCTCCGTTTTGCGCGGCGCTCCGATTGGCATCGTCCAAAACCTTGCCTCCCAGCGTGGCCGAGCCGGTCGGCTTGAAGCCAAAAATGATTCCGGAGGCAATTTGGTTCGACGCGAGTGTGAGCGTCACCGGATTGGAGGAAGTCGACAGCGTGTGCCCTGCGGGGGTCGCAGCTCGCACCGAATAGTTGCCCGCCGCGACTCCGGCGAAAATGTAGGCGC
Source organism: Verrucomicrobiota bacterium (assembly GCA_041192325.1). GTDB lineage: Bacteria > Verrucomicrobiota > Verrucomicrobiia > Opitutales > Opitutaceae > ER46. Next base: position 160 of record JBEENF010000515.1, on the reverse strand, counting down.
CATTGGCATCGGTGGTCGCAGTAGCCACTGAATTGCCGCCGGTCTCCAGCGTGACCGTCAGCCCGGAGATGGCCTCTTCTCCGGATCCTGGCGTGCCGTTGCCGTTCCAATCTCGGAACACCGTTCCGTTGACCTGCGCGCCACCGACCGTGAGCGGCGC
>JBEENF010000514.1:0-3226 GCA_041192325.1 Verrucomicrobiota bacterium | reverse complement strand
CCTCGAAGCGCAAGCGCGTTGTGACCGCCGGGCTCAACCCGTAGCCACCTCGCGGGCGGCCCAAAGGCCGGCGAACCCGGGTGGCCGACACTGCCTTCCTGGCGGTGGCGCCGTGCGAAATTTGCGCTTGGGAGATTTGCGGTCAGTGCTTTGCTCGCTCTGCCCCATTCCTTCGGCCTCGCTCCCCGCCCCCAACCTCACTCTTACTATGTACTCGCTACGCCACTCCGTCATTATTGGTTTTGTCCTTGCCGTGCTGTCCCTGGCCAGCGCGGCCGATTCGTCGAAATCGCCTTCACCCAAAGGATCTTTCAAGGCCGGCTTTGCCGAACGTGACATCACGCCGGACATCGGCATGGAAGCGCCGGGCGGCTATGGCAAAAGCTACCATCGATCGTTCCACGATCCCTGCAAAGTGCGGGCGGCCGTGTTCGATGACGGCAAACAGCGCGTCGCGGTCGTGGGCCTCGATCTCCTGTTCATTACCCGCACGCTGACGAAGGAACTGCGGGCCGAGATCGCAAAGCAGAGCGGCATCAAGCCGGAGAACGTCCTGCTCGCTGCGTCGCATTCACATTCCTCCGGTCCCATCGGCATGGCCGAAGCCGGCGATTACGAAAACGTCCCAGCATTTATTCAGGATCTGTATTTCAAGAAATCCACCATTTCCGATCCCGGCTACACGCAACTGCTTAAGAAGCAGATCGTGGGCGCCGTCGCGGCCGCGAATGACGCCCGCGTGGAAGCGAAAGCGGCATTCGGTTTTGGGCATGAAGACAAGGTCGCCTATAATCGCCGTCTGCGCATGAAGAGCGGCCTCTCTTTCTCGCATCCCGGCGCCGGCAATCCGGATATCGTCGGCTACGCCGGCCCGACCGATCCGCAGGTGGGCGTCATCGGCGTCTGGGACGTAAAGTCCAATTTGCTCGGCGTGGTGGTGAACTTCGCCTGCCATGCCACCACCAGCCCCGGTGGAATTTCCGCCAGTTGGATTGGCGCGATGGAACAGACGCTCCGTGGCGCCACGGGCAACGCTGCGCTGCCCGTGGTCTTCCTCCAAGGCGCATCCGGCGATGTCACCCAGGTGGATAACCTGACGAAGTTCCAAAATCCGGCCCCGGAGGAATGGTGGGCGATGGTGGGCGGACGCGTTGGCGCCGAGGCGTTCAAGACGTTGTTGCTGATCCGCCGGGGGGCATCCAGCGACATCCCCATCGATGTCCGGCAAAAAGTCTGGATGATCAAGCGCCGGCTCCCCACCGAGGAAAAAGTGAAAAGGGCAACGGCCTTGGTGCAGCAGGATCCCAACAAGGTCGGCGCGACCGAATGGACGTTCGCGAAGGAGACCGTGATGGTGGACGCCATCGCGCGCGCGCGGCCGGAAGTGGAAGTCGAAGTGCAGGCGCTGCAAATCGGTCCGTGTGTCCTGGTGTCCAACCCGGCTGAATACTTCAATCAGTTCGGACTCGACATTAAAAAAGGGAGCAAATTTCCCTTCACTTTTCCGGTCGAGCTCGCGAACGGCATTGCCGGTTATGTTCCGAACGAGGACGCGTTCGGCCCCAACGGCGGCGGTTATGAAACGCGGCTGAGCTCCTACAGCAATCTGGAGATCACCGCGGGGCGGCAATTTGCCGACACCGGCATCGCGCTCGCCAACCAGATGACCCCGGGGCCGATTCCGCAGCCACCGCCCGCGCCGCCGTTCCGCGCGCCGTGGGCTTACGGCAATCTGCCGCCCGAACTGAAGTGAGTCATGCATCCCGGGCGTGTTAACGCGTCCGGAGGCGAACGCGTAGCGCTGCCGAATTCAGCGACGGCGAAGGCGCTGAACTTTTGAACACCGACGGCGGGCAAAACTTATTTGCCCGCCGCACTTCCTGGCTGCGAAGTTCGCCCAAGTCTGACCTGCTGGCCGCACTATGACACGCGTCCTTTACCTCGGTGCCAGTATCGTTGCCCTTGCCGCCGCGTTTTCGAGTCGCGCCGATCCACGCGACGATCAACGCCGCCAATTGAGCCAAATGCTCGGGCTGCCGCCCCGCGGGGGAGATCTCCAGGCGGAAGCCCGCGGAACGGTCGCGCACGATGGCCTCGTGATCGAAAAATGGGTGCTCACCGCCGAAACCGGCAGTCGCATGCCCACCCTGCTTTATCGACCGGCGCAACCCGGCGCGAAGATGCCCGCCCTCGTCCTCACTCACGGTCACGGCGGCAGCAAGAGCCGCACCTTCAATCAATACTCCGCGCAACTTTACGCGAAGTTGGGTCTGGCGGTCGTGGTCTTCGATCCCATCGGCGAAGAGGAACGACACCTCGCCGGCCAGCTGGGCACGCGCGCGCACGATGACGCGGGAAACGACGCGCGCGCCGCCAAAGCCGGTCGTCTGATCATGGGGAAGCTGGTGTTCGATTCCATGCGCGCCATCGATTGGTTGCGGACGCGGACTGATATCGACCCCAAGCGGATCGGGGTGGCTGGCTCCTCCAACGGCGGCGCGCAATCAACGTGGCTCGCCGCGCTCGAGCCGCGAATCAAGGCGGCGCTCGTCGGCGGCTGGGCGTATGACGACGTCGTGCTGCCGACCAAGTTATGCCAGCGCGTGCCGTTTACGAAAATGCGCGCGATGATGGACTGGCCGGCCTTTATTGCCCTGGCCGCGCCGTCCTGCGCGATCATGACCGCGAACGGCGACAGCGACGAAGTGATCGACATGGGCGACCGGGCCGCCTGGGACCGCAATGCGGCGAACTTGCGCGCCGCCCGCGCCGCGTGGCCGGCCGGCGGACCCGAGCCGTTCACCCTTTTTCTGGAGCCGCAAGGTGGCCACCGCCCATACACGGCCTATCGCGAGACGATGCTCTGGATCCACCAACAACTCGGCACCCCGGCATTATCCGCTGACGAAGTTCGCCGGCTGCCCGTCATCAAGGCGGGCGCCTGGTGCGATCGCCACGGGATCACGCTCGAACGCGCCACCGGCACCGAGCATCACGTGCGCGGCGCGACCGTCGTTGACTTGGGCATCCGGCCCCTCGCGCCAGCCGCCCTCGCGGTGTTGAAACCCGAGGAGAAAGGCTCACCCGATTTCACCATCGAAGGCTGGCTCGACCAGATCGAGGGGAAGCGCGGCGCGAAACGTTGACCCACGCGACCGGCTACGCCTGCGAGACACCGGTCTCCCCTCGGCGGTGCACGCTGCCGCTCAAATCTTGAGCGGCTGGC
>JBEENF010000513.1:0-3227 GCA_041192325.1 Verrucomicrobiota bacterium | reverse complement strand
ATCGACCGTAATCACCTGACCGGTGGTCTTGGACAGGCGTTGCGACACCAGCAGGAAATAGGCTTCCGCCTGATCCGCCGGCGTGATCGGGCTCTTGGTCAAAGTCCGGGCGGCGTAGAACGCCGCGAGTTTCTTGACCAACGAGTCGGTGGGTTCGTCCTCGCTGTAGGCAATTTCGTATTTGGCCAGTGAACCAATGACGCGGTCCCGCGGAAACATTGCGGACCCTTGTACCACGGTCGCAGGCGCGACGCCGTTGACGCGGACCAGCGGAGCGAGCTCGATCGCGAGTTCGCGCACCAGATGGTTCGCCGCAGCTTTCGAAGTATCATACGCCAGCGAACCTTTCTTCGGCACCACGGCGTTGGCCGAGGTGGTCAGGACGAGGCTGCCGCGCAGGCCCTGCTCTTTCCACGTTTTCGCCGCTTCGTCGCCCACCAGATAACTCCCCGTCACATTGATGGCAAAGGTCAGGGCCCATTTGTCATCAGGAATATGACCGCTGGTATCGCTCGGCACGAAGGTCCCCGCCGTAACGCAAATGGAATCGAAACCGCCATAGGCGAGCGCCACCTCGTCCAGCGCGCGTCGGATGGACGCGCGATCGGTGACATTCGCCGCGAGCCCAACGGCGGGCCCACAGTTTGAAATGCCCGACCCGGCGACGCCGATGCCGAGGCCATACTTGTCAGTGATTTCCTTGGCCGTCGCCTGCGCCGCCTCGAGGTTCAGATCGACGCTGACGACGTGGGCTCCCTCCTTCACGAGTCGGTGGGCAGTCTCCCGGCCAATGCCGGAACCGGCGCCCACCACCACGACCACCTGTCGGGCCAGTTCCTTCTCCGCCGGCATGCGCTTCAGTTTGGCCTCTTCGAGCAGCCAGTACTCAATGTCGAAAGCCTCCTGCTGGGGTAGCGCGATATAGCGGTCGATTGCCTCAGCTCCACGCATGACCTCCACCGCGCAGTTATAGAATTCCGCGGTGACCCGGGATTCAGATTTGTCCTTCCCCCACGCAATCATGCCGAGTCCGGGGATCAACACGACCGTCGGGTTTGGGTCGCGCATCGCGGGCGAGTTGGCGTGTTTGCACCGGGTGTAATACGCGGCGTAGTCCAGCCGGTAGGCGGCCAGACCGGCGGCCAGCTTCTTCTTCAACGCGGCGCCATCCTCAGTCTGTGGGTTCCATTCGACGTATAACGGCTTGATCTTGGTGCGCAGAAAGTGATCGGGACAGGACGTGCCAAGCTCGGCGAGTCGCGCTGCGTCGCGCGAATTGACGAAGCGCAAAATCTTCTCGTCGTCCTGAATTGTCCCGATCAGCCGCCGGTCCTGCGAGACCTGTCCGCGCAGCCACGGCAGGATCGCCGCGAACGCGGCCCGGCGCGCCGGCTCGGCTAGCGTCTGATATTTCGCTCCGCCGAAGGCCGCGGCGTCCCCGCCTTTCGCGACATACTTCGCTTCAATATACGCGGCGGCCTTCTCGATGAACCCCAGCGTCTCCGTGTAGCATTGCCGGTCATCGTCCGCCCAGGAGATGAAGCCGTGCTGGCCCATCATGATCGCGCGGACCGCGGGCTGGTCACGGGCAATTTTCTGCATGGCGAGACCGAGCTCGAAACCCGGGCGCATCCAAGGCACATAGGCCATGGTTCCTCCGAAGATCGACTGGGTTAGCCGTTCGCAGTTCTGCGCCGCCGCGATCGCGATGATTGCGTTCGGATGCATGTGGTCGACGTGCTTGCCGGGCAGAAACGAATGCAGCGGCGTGTCGATCGAGGGCGCCCGCGGATTCAAATTGAACGTGGTGTGGGCATACATGCCCACCATGTCGTCCTCCGCCGGAGCCTTGAGCCCACGGTCCCCGCGCGCCGCGTAAACCGACTGCATTTCGACCAGCCTCTGCTGATAGAGGGAGGAAAAATTTTCCCGCGTGCTCGTGCGCAGGTCGCCCCCGGACCCCTTGACCCAGAGCACCTCGAAGGGCCGGCCGGAAAGCGGATCCTTTTCCGTGATTTTCGACGACGTGTTGCCCCCGCCGGTGTTCGTGATCCGCTGATCGCGCCCGAGCAAATTGGAGCGGTAAACGAGACGCGCGACCGGATCGAGCGAACCGGCCTTGGCGTCGTCCCAGAGAAAGCTGACGTAGTTGAAGGAAGGCATGGGAAGGAGAAGAGGGATCTGGCAAAGCGGGGATCAGAGTCCGAGCACTTTCTGGCGGTAATGCTCGTCGGGCCGTCCGGCAATTCGGGCCACCTGCGCGGGCGCCAGAAAGCGCACGCCGCCGACCGCCGTGGCGCCGACAAAAATTTCGGCGGCCTTCACCGCCATGAAGGTGGCCGCCAGCACGGCCTGCGCGGTCGAGCCGAGCGCGATCAAGCCGTGATTCTCCAGCAGGATCAACCGTGGCGCCCGCCGCAGGCGCTTCACATACGCGATGACCGCGGCGCGAATGGCCTGCGCCAGCTTGAGACCGGGATCCGCGTAAGGCACGAACACGCTTTCCACTCCGCAGCACACCACCTCGTCGGGAAAAATCCGGCGCTGCGCAAACCGCCGCGCCAGCCGGGAACACAGCAACTGGTTAACGACGACGGGATGCGTGTGACCCACGTAGTTCACGTCAGGCAGCGTCAGCAGATAGGCGTGAAAGATGGCTTCGACCGAGGGTTTCCTCGCCTTGGCATCGATGCGGGCGGCAAAAAGCGCCTCGTCGATCCGGGCGTCCGCCAGCCGCCGGGCCTTCAGCAACGGCAAAAGGTCAGCGAAACGGCATGCCGTGAGGCCCAACGGCGAAAGCGCGGCCAGGTTGGATCCACTCGCCTTGACGGCGAACGTCTCCGGCGTGAGCCGGGCGGACGTGTTGCCTTCGCCCAAGATCGCCAGCTTGCGGTCTTCGCGGCCCAGCTCGCGCGACAGTTCCAGCAAGTTGTTCAGTTGATCCGGTGCGGCCGGGTGGGCGGACATGAACCCGCATCAAACCGGCAGGTTTTGCGGGAATCCAACACAATCTGGAGCCCGCCTGCCCGTTCACAGCATCACATTGTCGATCAGCCGCACCTCATCGACCCACACCGCGATCGCCAGCAAGGTCCGTCCGGGCGTCACCTCGCGCACCGGTTCCATCGTCGCGGGGTCCACCATCGAAACATAAATGACCCGAATCCGGCGTCGTTCGCCAAGCAGGTGCGTCACCTCAGCAATAATACGGTCCGGACTGCGGACGG
>JBEENF010000512.1:0-3229 GCA_041192325.1 Verrucomicrobiota bacterium | reverse complement strand
GGAGATGATCACGCCCTCGCGGGTGCGGAGCAGGGCCCGTTCATTGCTCACGGTGAATTTCGCCGGGTCCGCGAAGAGCGGGGACGCACTCCACGTCCGGCCTTCATCGCCACTGCGCAGGGCGGATTTGGCCTCAACGCACAGCACGCCGCCATCCGCGGTGCTGACAAAGGGCCCCTGATGCGCGAACGGGAGGGCGGACGCCCGCGGATGAAGCTGGGGTGGCGTTTCGGCCGCGGCGAGCATCGTGAGTCCGGCAAAGAAGCCGGCTGCCATGCGAAGTAATCGTTTCATCATAAGGGGTAAAAATCGTGCGGGGAACAGGCTTCCATACCTCCGGGGACCGCGGAATTCCGCAAGAATCAATCAGCCCTAACAGGCGAAAGGAGGAAGGTTCGGGAGAGTCTGGGGCGGGCTGGCCCAACCTCGCCCAGGCATGCGTTGCCCCGTGCTATTCACTGAGCCGGAGCCCGCCGCGCCCAGATTGTTCTGTACCTTCGATCAGAACCCATCGTGGGTTTCATGGGTATCGCGGGCAAGAGTTCGTTTTCTGATCCGGCGCTCGCCCCCATCAGATTGCGTATCGATGCGCAATTTGGGTCGGCCGGTGCAGCAACAACCGCCAACGAGTGATAAGGGCGTGCCGTTGCTTCGCCGTGGCTGCGAGCGTGAGCGGGTGAAGTCAGACAAGCGTCCGAATTTGACCACGAGATCCCGATCACGCTCAGCATTTGGCGCCCGGGTGGAGTGCGCGCCGCAATTACCCGCCTATTTCTTTCCGAGTGGAGTCGCCGCGGCTTTACCACCGGCCTGTATAATCCACTCCAACGGAAAACGTACAAAGTGAATGGACTCATTGTACTTAACCTCACCGCGCTCGTAGAGCATGCCGATGCGGCCATCGGGGAGCACCGTCAGGCAGGAATAGCCGCTGAGTCCGGGATCGATCAGGCGTCCGCCGTTCCAGGTTCGGCCGCCGTCCGTACTCGCCCTGACCGTCATCGCAATGCGGCTGGTCTGCGAATTGGGGTTGGAAAACAGCAGCGGACCCGACGGATGCCGGATCAAGCTGCCCATGCACACCGGGTCCGGGACCACCCACCAGGGTTCGCTCCACTGCCCCTTGGCGATGTCACCAGTCCACGAATACCGCGCCCATGCCCGCAGTTTTTTCGGGCCATGGTCGCGGATCGACATCAGCAGCGAGCCATCCTCCAGCTCCGCGATCTGCGCCTCGCTCGTGCGCGCCGGGCCCACCGTCGCCGGCGCGGCGCGGTTCCAGGTGGCGCCGTGATCCTTGCTCCAGACAAAGGCGGACTGCCCCACCCGGGCGCTCGGATACGTTTTGTAATAAGTCGGGATGACCAGCGTGCCATCGCGCAGTTGCAGTCCGCTGCCGGGGCCTTTGAGGGCAACGGCCACACCCCAGGCCGGGTCCTGCACTTGCGAGGTCAGATTGACGGGCTCGGACCAGGTGGCGCCGTCGTCCGTGCTCTTGGTCATCATGAACTGCCCCGCCATTTCATTGGGAATCGGCGCCCCCGGGGCGCCGCGGTCGCCGCGGACCCAAAGCGCCGAAATGAAAATGTTCCCCGTGACGCGATCGACGAGAACGGTCGGATCGCCGATCCCGTTGCCCTTCGCGCCGGGCACGTTCTTGTCGAAATCCATCACCCGCTTCACCGGGGTCCACGTCGTGCCCTGGTCGAAGCTGCGCATGATCGCGACGTCGATGTCGCCGGGCAGGTCGACCGCGCTCGCATGGCGCAAGTCGAAGGCCGCGATCAGCGTGCCTTTCGGCGTGGTCGCCAGCGCCGGAATTCTCGAGGTGAAAACGCCGTCCTGCCCCAGGGACCGCAACACCGTTCGAAACACGGGATCCGCTGCCTTGGCGACGCGCGTTGCGAGGCCAGGGCACGCAAGAGCCAGCACGATGAAGCCCATGCGAATGGGGGCGGAAAACTTCGCCCGAGGCGCGGCAATAGCAGCGGAGTTCATAGGCGAGAGGGGTCTGTCACCGCGAGGGCGGGCCACGATGGAGCGTTCATGCCTACTCAGAGCGACCCCTTGACGCGGGCATTAAGGAACACGAGAGAGTCGGGGGCATGGTGTAGCTCAAGTTCAAGTCGAACGCGATGCGGAACGGCCAGTATTCAACGCCATCGGCACGAAAGGACGCAATATCAGCCGTCTTCGGTTCCCCACGGTCCTTCCATTTCGCGCCGAGGTTGAGGAACGGTGGTGGGTGGCGTTGCTCGAAACTAGGGGGGCACAACGACCGGATCTACGAAATGATTTCCGGGCGCCGCACCCGAACTCGAACCACCTGGTTTTTCCGTTTGGAGCGCCACGAACTGACGCAGCGTCGAACTTCAGACGCGCCCGCCCTTGCCCGTGAGTGCCTCCCACGTCCCCGGTCATGGAAACGTCCTCGACAAACTCAAACCCTTCGCCGCGTTGCAGATTTATTGGCGCCACCAGCGCCCTGCGCCGCCTTACTCCGCGCGCGCTTTGTAATACGAAGCCTGCAGGCGATCCCAGGATGCGATTACATTTTGCTTCGCGCTGTCCCACGTCGCCACGCTGGCGTCGCCGAGCGCCGCCACCTTGGCCTTGTAGTCGGCCTCGGAGTTTTTCAATTCCGCCATCGCAGACTTGCGCGTCGCGCTGGCTTTTGCGTCCGAATAATCAGCCCGCAACGCGCTGCCTTGCGCTTCCATTTCCGCGGCGAGCGCTTTCGCTTTGGCCGCGAAGTCACCGCGCTGCTCGAAGGTGTAAGATTTCACGCTGTCCCAGGCAGTCGCGAGGGAGGCCTTCGTGTCCTCATAGACGTCTTTGACCTTCGACTCGGCTTGAGCGCGATCGTGACGGGAACAGCCTGCCCCGCCCGAGGAGGCGAGGACGACGACCGAAAAAAAGGCAACCAGCGGGAGGGAGGATAAACCGGGGAATAATATCATGATGGTTGACGGCTGTTGATTGTCCGACCCGTACATCTTCCCGCGGTTCGGTTTCCGGATGAAATGGGTGGGGGCATGAAAAAATGAATACCACCGCACGGCTCTCTCGCGAAATTGTCACCGCTTTGTAACGCCGGCGAAAAAAGCCTGGGCATTGAACAATCCCGCCTCCACCGCGTCTTCCGCTCTGGTTAGGTAGCTTGGTGTTAGGGTGAAGGGCCGTCAGGGGTGACGGCCCTTCTTTTTTTCCCCGAACGGAGAGACACCGT
>JBEENF010000511.1:0-3229 GCA_041192325.1 Verrucomicrobiota bacterium | reverse complement strand
CCCTTCACCGGCATTGAGTTCGAGCCAAAGGATCTAATCGAGCGCCGCGTCGACAAGGATCACATCATCCCGCGCTCCCAGCGCACGACTGATTCGCTCGATGCCCTCGCCGTCACGTTCTCGACCATCAACAAATGGAAAGGCCGGCGCACTGCATGGCAGTTCGTGAGCGACGAGGGCGGCAAGCCCGTGCCCGACGCGCCGAACCTCTGTATCATGCCGCTCGCGCGCTACCAGGAGTTTGTCGCACGACTCGACACCAAGGGCCATCCCGACGACCGGCATCGCAAGAAACGCCGAAAGGAATGGCTGCTGTTGCCGCGCTACGAGGAAAAGGCGCGCACCTTCACCCAAGGCCAGCTCACGCAGACCTCTCAGCTCGCTCGCCTCGCCGCCCAAGTTGTGCGCGAACCTTTCTCGAAATCCCCGAACCCGCCGCAGATCGTCGCGTTGCCCGGCTCCGTTACCGGCGCTGTCCGCAAGGCGTGGGATATCCTCGGCTGCCTCTCCGCCGCCGCGCCCGGCGTCATGGAGACGGTCACGCTCTCCGACGGGTCCACGAAACAGGAGGTCCGAACCAAGACCGAAATTCGCGACATCACACACCTGCACCACGCGCTCGACGCTAGCGTGCTCGCACTTGCGGCCCATTTCATTCCCAACCGCGGCGATGTGTGGCGATTGCTCGCCGAACGTCGGCTCAATTCCGCGCAACAGGCCGAACTCGCTGCGCTCGGGTTATTCGATTTCGACGAACGCGGGCAATTCCGCCTGCGCGACCTCGGATCCGAATTGAAAGCGCAGCTACGAGAAAAACTCGCCGAGCGCCGCGTCGTCCAGCATGTGCCGGCCGACATGAGCGGCCTTCGCATCGAGGAAAACACACGCGGTATCATTAGACGGGAAAATGGGCGCGTCTTCCTCCGCCAGCGGAAGAAAAACGCCGACGGAAAAACCATTGTAAATCTCACCGAAGAATCCGAAAGCAAAGTCATCGGCCTCCCGCGTGCCGACGGCACTGGCGGTAAACTCGCCGCATTAAATGGAGTGCGAGTGATCGACTCAAACTTCGGCGTGGCTATTCTCGACGATACAACGCTCCCACCTGCCGAACGATTCGTCGTCATCCCTCACGAGCGCGTCTGGAAGCGGCTTGAAGAGCTACGGGTTCGAAATGGCGGGAAGAACGCGCTCGTGCTTCGTAATGGGATGCACGTCGAAGTTCCACGCGGGCGTTATCAGGGCCGTTGGATGCTTCGCGGTGTCCAGCTCAACCAGCGCACCGGGATGCTCGTGGACCTGAGCTGGGCGGACTTTATTACATATCGCGTGCCTGGGCGCGTAGAATCACGTCAAAACGTCGCGCTAAAAACGCTGTTGAATGATGGTCTTCAGGTTATCCTTTCCCGGCTCACAGGAAGTAGAAAATCGTAGGCGCCCGCGATGTCCTACCACATCGTCAGCATCGACGCCCCACAAGTCGATCTGTCGTGCCGGGACGGACAACTTGTCTGCACCAGCGATGGTGTGGTCAAAAAACTTCCCCTCGAGGACATCGCCTCGATCATCATCACGAGTTTTTCCGCGCGCATCCACAGCCACCTGTTTCTCGAAGCGGCACGGCACGGGGTCGCGCTTGTCATCTGCGAAAAATTTCAGCCCGTCTCATTGCTGCTGCCCGCGTGCCGCTCGGCAGACACAATGCTGACACGCCGGCACCTGACGTTGCCGGACTCGTCGCGGCGAAGGCTGTGGGAAAAAACCATCGACGCCAAATGCGCCAACCAGGCTTTCATTGCCTCGCGCATCGCGCCGGAAAGTGTCAGCGCCGCTCAACTCGTGAAAGCCGCCTCCGCCAGGTCCGCACGTAAGGAGGGCGGCTGCGCGAAGCTGTTTTGGGACGTCGTTTCCGACGGACTGCGCATCGAGGGCTTCGCCCGCGGTCGGAAACTGGGCGGCCTAAACGATCTCCTCAACTACGGCTACGCCGTGCTGCTCTCGACCGTGCTCCAAAAACTCTACGGGTTCGGCCTCGATCCGATGGTCGGCATCTCGCACGCCATCCGCGAACGCAGCGCACCGCTGGCGTACGATCTGATGGAGCCGTTTCGCCCGTGCGTCGATTGGCGGATCTACCAATGGGTAAAAGACAGGCCTGAAGCCGAAGCATTTGCGGTGACGGGCGAGTTTCGCCGTTGGGTGACAGCATTCTCGCTGGAGCGTGTCGACTACCTCGGTCTCGAACTCGATATCCGCGGTTGCATCGAAGGTGTCGTGCGCGGTTTTCGGCAGGCGGTTCTCACGGACAGTTCACGCCACTACCGGCCATGGACCTGGAAAAATTCAAAATGGGCTGGCTTGTAGTCGCCTTCGATCTGCCGGTCCTTTCCAAGCCCCAGCGCAAAGCTGCAACGGCGTTTCGCGATTTTCTGATCGATGACGGGTTTCAAATGATGCAGTTCAGCGTCTACGTGCGCCCGTGCGTGAGCTTCGCCCGGCAGGAAACACACCTTGATCGCGTCCGAAAATCCGTGCCACCCGAGGGAAAAGTACGCGCCTTCTTCGTGACCCGCGCGCAATGGGAACGGGCGTTCGTGATCTACGGTTCGCCCGCCAAGGAAGTGCCAGCGGAAGAAATGCCGGAGCAAATCCAGCTTTGGTAAGGAAAGGGGAGCGCTTTGGCGTTAAGAAATTTCGACACTTGGAAACGCATAACTGCCGACATATAAAGTGTTTCCGGGGGACGGAGCATCCGCCCCCCGGAATTGGAATCAAGGCAAAGCGGTACGAAGTGCAGGAAACGGTCGGCTTGCGAGCATCCGCCCCCCGGAATTGGAATCAAGGCAAAGCACGGTGGCAATGGTATCGAGGCCGGCGACTGAGCATCCGCCCCCCGGAATTGGAATCAAGGCAAAGCGAGAGACTGAAGTGGGCGCGGAACTCCCAAGAGCATCCGCCCCCCGGAATTGGAATCAAGGCAAAGCGTCGAGACCGATGTCGAACGTGGCGATATTGAGCATCCGCCCCCCGGAATTGGAATCAAGGCAAAGCCAGTTGTTCAGAAGCCATGACTGTGGTCCTGAGCATCCGCCCCCCGGAATTGGAATCAAGGCAAAGCGCGGAATCACGACCGAAGTCGGCGCACTCCGAGCATCCGCCCCCCGGAATTGGAATCAAGGCAAAGCTCCCGCTGTTTGCGGAAGGCGATTTGTTCGGAGCATCCGCCCCC
>JBEENF010000510.1:0-3233 GCA_041192325.1 Verrucomicrobiota bacterium | reverse complement strand
CGGCGCCGCATCGCTCTTGATGTTTGGCGAGGACGTCACGCCCAACCAGCGCCGACTGGCCGACGAATTTGTGTTGCTCGATAATTTTTACGCCTCGGGGGGCAACAGCGGCGACGGCCACCAGTGGATCACGCAATCCAACGAAACGCCGTACGCGATGTGGCCCGGTTGGGATGGGCGCAGTTATCCCTACGACGGCACGGATCCGATTGCGTATTCGTCCGGGGGATTTCTGTGGGATTATGCCCTCCGCGCGAAGAAAACGGTGCAGGTTTTCGGCGAGTTTGCGCCGCGCGCGGCGGGATTGGGCAACAAGAGCCGGCAGGATCTTTTCGCGCGCTGGAGGGCGGGGGAGACGTTCGCCACCGAATGGCAAACCAAGTCGCCCATCCCGCCCCTCGATGGCGTGCTCGCCCGGAATTTTCCCGGCTACTCCACCGAGATTCCGGATGTGGTGCGGGCCAAACTTTTTCTCGCGGAGCTGGGGAAATGGCAGGCAGCCGGAAAAATGCCGAACTTGGTGTTCCTGCAGTTGCCGAGCAACCACACCCGCGGCACTGCTCCCGGCGCCCATACGCCCAAGGCCATGGTGGCGGACAATGACCTCGCGCTCGGTCAGATCGTGGAAGGGCTCACGCATTCCCCCTTCTGGAAAAAGATGGCCATTTTTGTGGTCGAAGACGACGCGCAGAACGGCGTGGATCACGTGGACGGCCATCGCACGGTCGCCCTCGCCGTCAGCCCCTACACGCGGCGCGGACACGTTGATTCGACGTTTTACGCGCATACCAGCATCAATAAAACGGTCGAGCTGATCCTGGGACTGCCGACGATGTCGCTGTTCGATCTCATCGCGAACGACATGCGCGCGAGTTTCCACGACACCGCCAATTTGGCGCCGTTCACGGCCGTTGTGCCGAAACAGTCGCTGGAGGAAATCAATCCGCTCGCACAGAAATTGCGTGGCGAAGCGCGCAAGGGCGCACTGGCTTCGGCGAAGATGCGTTTCGACATTCCCGACGCCGCGCCAAGCGACAAATTAAACAAGATACTGTGGCACGATGTGCGCGGATGGGACGTGCCGTATCCGGGCGTGAAGCGGGCGGCGTTCGCGCCGATGTCACTCGACATCGACGACGACGACCGGTGAGCCCCGCGTGGACTTTCGCCTTCGCACCGGGGTGGAATGTTTGAACTACAGCGGTTAAACGAGGGTAGCCGCATCTGGTAGCGACGAGCGTGAGCGAGTCGAGGCACGGCCGATCGACCCGCTCATGCTCGGCACTACAAAAGAGTCGGAGGGCCACGGCGCGCGCCGGCAAGGGCGCGCGCACAGCAATTGCTACTGCTTCGGAATTAACGGCAGCAGGATGTGCGAGGGGTGCTCGCGATCGTGCACGATCGTGTTCGTCGCGATCACGACGCGGCGGTTTTCGGCCAGCGGTTCGCCCGTGTTCGGATTCACATCGAACCGGGGGAAGTTGCTGCTCGAAATATCCACGCGGATCCGGTGGCCCTTCTTAAAGACGTTGGCGGTGGGATAGAGCTTGATCGTGAATGGATAAACGGCGCCCGGCTTCATCAGGTTCTCGCGCTTCAGTGTCTCGCGGAAGCGCGCGCGCAGAATACCGTCCGCGATGTTCAGATCGAAGCCGCCCGCGAAGTCGGGGTTCGGGGGGTAGACGTCGATCAATTTGGCCGTGAAGTCGGTGTCGACCGCGGATGATGAAGCCCAGAGTTTCACCTCGATTTCGCCGGTGATCTCGGTGTCTTCGGCGAGCGGCTCGGTTTCAAACACGAGTATGTCGTTGCGCACCGAGATCGGAATCGGCTTCGGCCAGTTCCAGAATTGCGGACCGCCCCGCTGGTTCCAACCGCCCTGCTGCAGGATGTCGTTGCCCGAGGAGATGTTGCCGCCGAGGGTGGGGACGGGGTCGCGCGGATCGAAAACGTAGCTGGTGGAGGCCGTGGCAGCCGCGGGTTTTTCCGGTGTCAGCTTGCCGCCGGCCTGGAGGTAGAACGCGGTCTTGCGGGCGCGCGCGAGCGGCCATTCGTTTTCCTCGCGCCAATATCCGCCGTGGTTGAGGAGACCCTTCTCCGCTTTTCGCCCGTCGCCGGTGCCCATGATGAACAGGCGCACGCGGCTGGCAAAGGGGGCGGCTTTGCCCACCCCGTTGTCCCGTCCTTTTAGAAAATGATCGAACCAGTCGCAGCGCCACGCGAGTTCATCGGGGATCGCCGCGTCGCGGCCGAACGTCACCTGGCCATGCGAAAAACCGGACTGCGCGCCGTGAATCCACGGGCCCATAATAAGGTAGACCGGACTTTTCAGGCGACGGCTGAGCGACGCAAAATTCGCGGTGGTGTTGCCGCCCCACGAATCGTACCAACCGCCGACAAAATACACGGGGATGTCTTTATAGCGTTCGGGCCGATCGAGAATATTGTTCTGCGCCCAGAACTCGTCGTCGGCGCCGTGGCGCATTGCTTCGATCAGCCAGTCTTCAAATTCCGGCGCGAGCTTGAGCGGCGTGCCCCCGCGCCGCAGCGGCAGGTGTTTTAGATACTCGAATCGATTGGCGGCCATTTCCTTCAGCGCGGCGCCGGTGGCGGGATCCTTGGCCGCGCGGCTGCCATTGCCCGCATTCAGCATGATCCAGTTCCAAAAACGCATTTCGAATGCGCCGCCGTTGCGCATGCTCTGCTTGCCCATGTTCGACACGGCGTCCACCGGGATTACGGTCTTTAGCTCGGGCGTCTTTTCCATGGCCATCGCGTGCTGGGTGCCGCCGCCGTAGGAGGTTCCGACCATGCCGATTTGGCCGTCGGACCAAGCCTGCTGGCCAATCCACGCCGCGCAATCCACGCCATCCGGGCCGTCGTCGGTCATCCAGTGCCAGATTCCCTCGGAGCCGTAACGGCCGCGCGTATCCTGCGCCACGAATACATAGCCGCGCTCCGCGAAATATTTTCCGTGTTTGGCGGTGCCGTTCTTGTTGTAGGGCGTACGGGCGAGAATGACCGGGTGTTTCCCCGGGACAATCGCGCCGCCCCGCGCGGGGAAATAAAGATCCGTGGCCAGCTTGACGCCGTCGCGGGTCACCACTTGGACGTCCTTCGTGATGGTTGCTTCGAATTCCGCCTCGCGCGCGGAAACCGCCAGCGCGAGCAGCAGTGCGGCCGAGGTGAAGAGGAGCCGTTGGAGAACGGCGGGGTGGAACTTCATCCTCCGA
>JBEENF010000509.1:0-3235 GCA_041192325.1 Verrucomicrobiota bacterium | reverse complement strand
TGCACGGGCAGCGGTGGACTCCATCAGGGCCCATGGAGCAATCCCTTTCATTGTAGCGGTCATGGGTAGCCACGGAGGGGCCACAAGTGCTGGTCAAATCGAGTTATTGGCATCCATGGGTGTGACCGCAGCCTCTATGGGATGCGAGTTGCGGGTAACGATGGAAGTGCAGCCAGTAGGCCGTATTCCGGAAGGCCCCGAACTTTACCAAGACACCGACAGCGCGGCGGCCAACCACACGATTCTGCTCAGCCGCATTAAGCCCCATACAGATTTTCACGGCGAACTTGAAAGTGGACCGACGAAAATGGAGGTGATCGGGCTGGGCAAGCAACGCGGGGCGGAGATGATGCACGCTTATGGCACGAGTGGTTTTCAGCGCTATTTAGCGCCGGCCGCACGGATCTACGCCGCCAATACCAACGTCCGCGGAGCGCTAGCCATCATCGAGAATGCGCACGAAGAGACAGCCGAAATCACCTGGCTGAGTGCGCAACAAATTGGCACCGAAACCGAGACCCTCCTGCTGCGCAAGGCCAAATCCTTTATGCCTAGTCTGCCTTTTGCCGCCATGGATGTGCTGGTGATGCGCGAACTAGGCAAGAACATCAGCGGTACAGGCATGGATACCAATGTGCTTGGGCGCCTCATGGTTAACCGGCAGCCTGAGCCGGACGATCGCCTCGATATTGGAGCCATTGCTTTGCTGGATTTGACGGAGGCAACCCACGGCAACGCTTCCGGCATTGGCCTAGCCGATGTGACCACGCTGCGCGCGGTCAACAAGATCGATTTTGTGGCGACTTATACCAATGCAGTGACGGCCACAACGTTCGGCCTCAAACGCAGTACTATTCCGATCACCATGGCTGACGACCAGTGCGCGCTTGCCGTGGCGGTGCGCGCTTGCGGCGCTGCACCCGGTAGCGCGGTGACATTTGTTTTTGCGCGCAACACACTCACGGTAGAGAAACTATGGGTAAGCCCTTCGCTGCGCGCGCAAGTCGAGGCGCATCCGCGCCTCACCATTCTGGGCGAAGTGCCGCTGAGCTTTGACCAAAACGGCCACATGACATCGCCGTGGATCATGGTCGTAATTATCGGCGTTGCGTAGCGGCGCCTAATTTTTAAATTATAAGATGCTCGTCATCCTCCGAGCAAGCATCGTCTAGAATTTGCCCCATGACCCGCCTAGGCCAACTCCAAAACGGCAAGGAACGCTGCGTCGCGGTCGTCGCCGAGCCGCGCCTCCGGCTGCTCGACAAATTTATCCCGCCCTAATTCCCGTTCCCCCATGCCCACCCCACCCCCAACTCCCGAAACGACGCCCCGCGAATCCCGCACCGGCCTGCTCCCTTGGACCGTCGGCGAACTCGCCGCCCCGCCCCGCCGCCATTGGCGGCAACTCCTCGGTCCGGGCATCGTCATGGCGGGCGCCTCCCTTGGCGCCGGCGAATGGCTGATCGGTCCGGCCATCACCGCCCGCTACGGCGGCGCACTGCTCTGGATCACTCTGCTCACCCTGCTCGCGCAATACATCTACAACGTCGAAGCGAGCCGCTACACGCTCGCCACCGGCGAGGGCATTATGACCGGCAAACTCCGGCTCAAACCCGGCTCGCGGTTTTGGACGTTCACCTACCTCGCCATCGACTTTTGGACGATGCTGCCGTTCCAACTTTCGGCCGTCGCCGTCACCGCCGCCGCCGTGATTCTCGCGCGCATTCCCGACCCCGCGACCGAGACCGGCCTCATGCGCACCGTGACGTTTGTCCTCCTCGCGCTCGTTCCGCTGCCGCTGATTTTCGGCGGGACGATCTACCGCTTCTTGAAAGGGCTCGTGATAGTAAAAGTGTTCTACGTTCTCAGCCTTCTGCTCGTGCTCTGCCTCGCACTTACCTCTTGGCGCACGCTCGGCGAAGTGCTCCTCGGCTTCGTGAGCTTTGGCTCGCTCCCGGCCGCCGACGGCAAAGTGGTCAACGTCTTCGCGCAACTCTGGTCCGGCGGTCCCTGGCCCGGCCTCGACCTCGAGTCGATGAAGCTGTTCACCACGCTCGCCGGGATTGCCGGCGTCGGCGGCCTCACCCAAACCGCCATCTGCGCTTACACCCGCGAACAGGGTTGGGGCATGGGCGCAAAGGTCGGCGCGATTCCGAGCATGATCGGCGGCGAACCCGTCGCCCTCGCGCACACCGGCACGGTCTTCCGGCCCACGCCTGACGCGTTGATCCGCTGGCGCGGTTGGCTGCGCATGGTGCATCTCGACCAGTGGCAAGTCTGGTTGCCCGCCTCGCTCATCGGACTCGCGCTGCCCGCGATTCTGTCGATGGAAGTAATCCCGCGCGGCACCACCGCCGATCGTTGGGTGCTCGCCGGCCTGATGGCCGAGGGCGTGAATTCGCGCATCGGCGGTCTCCTCGGTCAGGTCTGTTGGTATCTCATGCTGGTCGCCGGATTTCTTATACTTTTCCCAGTCACAATCACGACGGTCGACGGTTTTCTTCGCCGCTGGGTGGACGTCGTGTGGACGTCGTCCGGCCACGCCCGTCGGCTCGATCCGCATCATGTCTTCCGCATCTACTACGGCTTCCTCGCCGGCTACGTGCTGATGGCTGCGGGGTTTCTCTCCTTCGCGAGTCCGCTCTGGCTCGTTGTGGTGGCGGCCAACGTGAACAACTTCGCCCTCGGCTTGAGTTGCCTGCACACGCTCGCCGTCAACACCCGCCTGCTTCCCGCCGAGCTCCGCCCCGGTCGCATGTCGCGCTACGCCCTCGGTCTCTCGGGCGCCTATTTTCTCAGCCTCGCGGCTCTCACCGTGTGGCTCATCGTCGCCCACTGATCCCCAAAAATGAAACGGCGTCACCTCCTAGCCTTTTCGCTTCTCGCAGTCGCGCCGTTCGTCGGCTCCCTCGCCGCCGCGCCGAAAACCACCGGCGCCATCGACGGCGACAAACTCTTCATCAACGGAAAGCCGCCTTACGAGGGCCGCACGGGCTCGGTGCTGCCGGCGGGCGAGGATACACTGCGCATCAAGGTCGGGCCGGAATTTGTGATCGATGATAATGCCGGCGGGAAAATCCGCCAATTTCCGTTTTTGGAATATCTGGACGGAAAGTTGTTCGCGACCTTCAGCCAGCATGCCGACACCTACATCGAACATCCGCTTGATGGCATGCGGGTCTCGGAGGACGGCGGGGCGACCTGGCCAATCTATATCCAAAATCTTGATTTTTAT
>JBEENF010000508.1:0-3236 GCA_041192325.1 Verrucomicrobiota bacterium | reverse complement strand
AAAACGGCACGTCGTCGTCGAGATTTTCGGCCGGCGCCGTTTTCGAGCCACCGGTGCGCGGAGGCGGCGAGTGGCGTTCGGGTGAAGGGCCGGTTTCGGAGCCCGATTCCGCCGGGGCTCCGGGAGCGCCGCCGCCGCGGCTGTCGCCTAGAAATTGAAACTGCTCAAGCACCACCTTCATCCGGCTGCGCTTCTCTTTCGTGTTCTTGTCTTCCCACTGATCGAGCCGCAACCGGCCTTCCACGTAAAGCGGCCGGCCTTTTGTGCAGTACTTGGAGATTGTCTCGCCCTGTTTGCCCCAAGCCTCGACATCGACAAAAATTACCTCCTCGCGCGTCTCCCCCGATTCCATTTTGAACTGGCGATTGATCGCGAGGGAAAACTGACAGATCGAGGTGCCCTTCGGCGTCACCCGCAGTTCAGGGTCACGGGTGAGGTTGCCCATGAGCAGGACTTTATTTAGCGAAGGCATGGCGTGGGGAGGCGCAAAGCCTGTTCAGGCCGACTGAATGAACGTGCGATAAACGCTGTTGTTTAAACGCAACCGCTCCCGCAAATTGGCGGGCGCTTCGGCCGGCGCCGAGAAGTTGATATGCACGTAGGCGGCGCCAGTCAGCCGCTTGTCGGTGACCCGGATGAAGTCTTTCTTGCCGATGTTTTCGACAGCGGAGACTTCGCCTTTCACTTCAGCGATGACTTTCTTCACACCTTCAACGATCTGATCGATCGTTTCTTCCTTGCCCCGGTTATCGAGGATGAAGGTTGCGCGGTAATTGCGATTCGTAGGGTTCATTTTGGATCTCTGCGGTTAAGCTGGTTCATGGCTGCTTCGGTGCCGCGAGCGAGCAGCAATTCGAGGCCTTGCACATAATAATCGAGTTTTTGAGTGAGAATTGTCTGTTGTTCAGCGGTAAATTTTCCGAGGACGAAATTTGAAAGTTCCATTTCGGGCGGCTGCCGGGGGCCAATGCCAATGCGGTATCGCACGAAGCCGTCGCCCATCGTTTCCAGCATGCTGGCCACTCCATTGTGCCCGCCGGCGCTGCCGGCCACCGTCACTTTGACGAGACCGAAGTCGATCGAGATATCGTCGTAAACCGCGACCAAGCACTCGGGAGCGATCTTGTAAAAACGGGCGAGCGCGCCGACTGCCCGACCACTGGCATTCATATAGGTGAGTGGCTTGACGAGCCAGCGAACGCGACCAGAACCAAGATCCCAGCGCGCCACTTCCGCGTCAAACGATGGGTGGCCCTTCCATGTGAGCCCATTCTTTCGGGCCAGCGCGTCGAGCGCCACCCAGCCCACGTTGTGGCGGGTGTGCTCGTATTCGCGGCCCGGATTGCCGAGGCCGGCAACGAGCGAGAGGAACATGACAAAGAACATTCGCCAGTAGCGCCGCGTTGGAGCGGCGCGGTGGCGCGGAAAAGACGCTTACTTCTTGGCGGGAGCAGCGGGCTTCGCTGCGCCGGCGGCAGGCTTTGCCCCGGCTGCGGCAGGAGCCTTGGCGCCCGCGGCGGGAGCCTTGGCGCCCGCGGGGAGAGCCTTGGCGCCCGCGGCGGGAGCCTTGGCGCCCGCGGCAGGAGCCGCAGCCTTGGCATCGCCCGCGGCAGGAGTCGCGCCTTCGGCAGGAGCGGCGGCGGCAGCGGCGGCAGCGCCTTCGCCCGCGGAGGGAGTGGCGGCGGCAGTTTCCTGCACGATTTCCCCAACCGGCTCAACGCAAGAGACGACGGGCTGCCCCTTCAAATCGAGAAATTCAACCCCGGCAACCGGTTTAAGGCTGCCAACCTTGATGGTCTCGCCAACCTTGAGTTCCGTAACGTCAACCAGAATGGCTTCCGGCAGGTCCTTCGGCAGAACGCGGATGCGCAGACCGTGGATGTTCATTTCCAACACGCCACTTTGATTCTTAACGCCGAAGGATTCACCCGACACATGCACGGGGACGCGGATCTCAAACTTTTCGTCCGACTTAACCTCCTGCAAATCGACGTGCAGATATTTATCGGTGATGGGATCGCGTTGCACTTCCTGTAAAAAGGAAAGCGCTTTGCCGGCTTGGTCACCACGTTGGAGCTCGATGAGGACCGCGCGATCGCCGACTGACTTGAGGAAACGCACAAACTCAGGTCCTTCGATGGAAAGCGACTCGGGCTTCGTGTGTTTGCCGTAGAGAATCGCGGGCACGCGATTGGCTTTGCGGAGACGGCGTGAAGCGCTGCGACCCGTCTGGGCGCGCGACGCAACGTTTAGTTTGAACTGTTGGCTCATGGATTTCGTTCCCCCTGTCACTCCGGAATTGGAGGCAGGCGTATTGGAAAAGAGGGTCAGGTGATAGGATTGCCGGGCTCGAATGCAATCAAAACTTCAGGCCCATCCCACTTTCTGACGGCAAATGGAAAAGGAGCATTGACAAGGTGTGGTGCACTTCTGTTTTTCGGCCCCTCCTTTGTGCGTCACAAACGCGCAAAAGCCACTGCCCGGTAGCTCAGTGGCAGAGCAGGTGACTGTTAATCACTTGGTCGTAGGTTCGATCCCTACCCGGGCAGCCATTTATTACCCAACGATTTACGCTCGTTGGGTTTTTTCTTTTAAGAAGGCGTCTGTGACGTTGCTGTGACACTTTGGCTGCGGCCAATAGTGGCGCGGAATGGTCAATTGAGGCAAAAAACTCGTGGGACTCTTTCGGGGAATTAGAACCCGCTGCGCTCATTCCGGCTAAGGAGATGCGCCAAATTCCCGATTGTTTCTGCATGTCAATAGACCTCTCGCAGAGCCTTGGACGGAGCACCTCGACCGCATCCCCGATCATCCCGAGTATTCATCCGGCACCGGGAATCTCCAAGTGGCCCGAAGATCCAGCATGGAGCTTGGAAAGGCTGTGGGCGGAAGGCGCGACTCCAACTCGATGGATCGTAGAACCCCTAATTGCAGAAGGCCATCAGGTCATATTGGCGGGAGAACCCAAATCAGGGAAAAGCCTTCTGGCGTCGCAGCTGTGTTTAGAAGTCGCCAAAGGTCCCGGCCAACTACTCCAAATTAGCCTACCCGGCATTGCCTCCAGTGTTCGTCCGGGCGAGAAACTTCCCGCCGGAGCATTTAGGATTGCGGCGAAAAATCACACTGGTCGGAAACCCGGCCCCAAGGCAGAAAGCGCTGAGAAGTGGACGGTACCGGCGTGTCGAAGCATTCGGGAA
The DNA here is from genome assembly GCA_041192325.1 of Verrucomicrobiota bacterium. Classification (GTDB taxonomy): domain Bacteria; phylum Verrucomicrobiota; class Verrucomicrobiia; order Opitutales; family Opitutaceae; genus ER46. The sequence continues at coordinate 39 of JBEENF010000508.1, read as the reverse complement.
GCGGCGTAGATCCCATATTTTTCCGTAATGAGCCGTCCG
>JBEENF010000507.1:0-3238 GCA_041192325.1 Verrucomicrobiota bacterium | reverse complement strand
GGGTGATCGAAATTCCCGACGGTCCGCCGTGGCGGCGCAAGCACCTCATCCTCACGATCGGCGCCGCTGACTTCGCGACGGACTGCTGGTGCAATGGCTCGCACTTGGGTCATCGCGAAGGCGGCTATGTGCCGTTCGAGTTTGATTTGACCGAGGCCGCCGGCCCACCGGACGAACACGGCATCCGACGCGTGCTGCTGGTTCTCCGCGTGGAGGATCGGATGGACAATCGCGAGCAGCCCGTCGGCAAGCAGTGGGGCTGGTATACGACGACAAGCGGAATCTGGCAGACCGTCTTCATCGAGCCGCGGTCGACAGCGCACATCAGCCATTTTCGCGTGGTGACGGATATCGACGAAGGGCGGGTGCGCTTCGAGGTTTTCTGCGCCAATGCCACGGACGAGATGAGCGTGATGATTGACATCATGCCGCCCGACGCGAAGCCGCACCGGCTCACGCTGAAAGTTTTTGCGGGGGTGGCGGTCGGCGATGCAGAGGTGTACCCCGTGACGCTCTGGGACCCGGGCGATCCACAACTTTACCGCGTCATCTATCACCTGGCGGATGAGGAGCGCGAATTCGATGCGCTGCGGGGCTATTTTGGGATGCGCAAGATCAGCACCCAACCCGCGGTCGACCAGAATGCGCCGGCGATGCTGTGCCTGAACAACAAACCCATTTATCTGCGGGGCGCCCTTTACCAATCGTATCACCCCGACGGGGTTTATACCGCCACGAAGGCGACGACCTTGCGCAACGATATCGCCTTCGCCCGAGACGCGGGCTTCGATTTTCTACGCGTTCACATCAAACTGGACGACCCGATCCTGCTGTATTACGCGGACACGCTCGGAATATTGCTGATGCAGGATTTTCCCAATTTCGGCGAAGGGGGTGACACCCCACTGGGCCGCCAGCGCTTCGAAACGATGATGCGGCTGGGCATACAACGGGATTTTAATCACCCGTCCATCATCGCGTGGTGTCTGTTCAACGAGACGTGGGGGTTCGGGGGGCAAACCGAGCTCATGAAGCTTATCGGTCCCGACGCCACGCAGGAAAACGGGTTGAAGCTGAGCCCCGCCGCAATTAAGCAGAAGTTGGAAAACCAGTCGTCGTTCCAATGGGTGCACCGCATGTGGGAGATAGCGAAAACCATGGACGGCACGCGGCTCATCGAGGACATGAGCGTCGTCGTATGGGAACACGTCAATGCCTACGGTCACGTCGATACCGACATTAATTCGTGGCATTTCTACATTGATGACTACGAGAGGGCGAAGGCGCACATCGAGAACGTCGTCTCCAAAACCTACCGCGGCTCCACCTTCAATTTCATCGAAGGATTCCAGCAGCAAAACGCGCCCCTGATTAACAGCGAGTATGGGGGCATCGGAGCCCTGGACGGAAACCGCGACGCCAGTTGGTCGTTCAAATTCCTCACGAACGAACTGCGCCGGCACCCGCAACTCTCAGCTTACATCTACACCGAACTCACGGACGTGGAGTGGGAATACAACGGGCTGCTCAGCTATGATCGCACGCCCAAGGAATTCGGCTATCAACCGTCGCTGATCAACCAAGGCGACGTCCTGCCCATCAACGCCCCTCCCATTCGCCGTTGCGACCCGGGCTGTGAGCTCGACGTCGAGGTGCTCTCGTCGCATTTTTCCCGCCGGCGTTGCGACAACGTGACCTTGCATTGGCTCTACTCCGGCATCGACACGCTGGGCACGATTCATCCCAAGCTGCGCCGGGGCCGCACCCCGATCTCGTTTTCCCATCACCGCGTGGAACTGGCGGAACGCGTCGCGTTGACCGCGCCGACGGAGCCCATGTTGTGCACCTTGTCCCTCGCTGCGGTGACCCCCAATGGCGAGACAGTCGCCGCAAATTTCATTCAACATTTTGTCTCCCGCGAAGCGCCGGCGGAGCGCGAGGATCGCGGCAACACCCTGGTGCTGCGGCGTCCCATTCAGGCCTGGACGGCGCATGCCTGGAGCGGCGCCTTCAGCTCGCCGGAGGAAGTGGGCAAACTCGGGTACTGTTTCGGTGAAGGCGCCGGATATTTCGAATGGGTGTTCCAGGACGACGCAATACGTCACATCGGCCGGGCCAGGCGGGTCCGCATCCTGTGTGAAGTTTCCGCCCGGCGGGACGGCACACCCCAGACCGGCGCGCACCGCCATCCCACCCTGTTCGAACTTTCCGCGAACAGTCTTCGCGTTCATCGCGAATTGCTGCCGGATCATCCGCACGACACGCGGGGCGCGCTCAGCTACCTTCGTGGCGGCTACGGAGCCTACGGTTATCTGGTGCGCGCGACCATCGAGAACGAATCTCTGCAACAAATCGCCGCACAGGCAGCCAGTTCGGGCGAACTCCGACTCCGCTGCGCGGTGCCGGCAAATTCCCGCCCCTGGGGCGGACTCACGGTCTACGGTTACGATACCGGCCGTTTCCCCATCGGGCCGACCGTCGTCATCGAATGGGAACAGTCGTGAGGTCGTCGTGAGCACCCGCTTTCCCCGTGCCGTTGCTCAGAAAATCCACCGTGGGGCAGTTGCTGGGGCCCAACACATTCGTGTGGGCAGCTGGCATTGAGGATACCTTCATCACGGCTCCCTGGCCCGCGACGGGACGCACGCTCGACGAATACGAACTCACGGAGCACTACCAACGATGGTTTGAGGACCTCGGGCTCTTAGCGGAGATCGGCGTAAACTCGGCGCGCTATGGCCTGCCGTGGCATCGCATCAACCCACGTCCAGGCGTTTGGGAATGGGACTTTGCCGACCGGGCCCTGGACCGACTGCTAACGCTCGGCATCGAGCCCATTGTTGACCTGGTGCACTACGGACTGCCGTCGTGGATCGAAGGCGCCTATCTCAATCCCGATTTCCCATCCTACATGGCGGAGTACGCGGGACGCGCGGCAGCGCGATTCCGCGGTCGCGTGTTTGCTTATACTCCCCTGAACGAACCGCGCATCACCGCGTGGTATTGCGGCTACCTCGGCTGGTGGCCGCCGTTTCGCCGTGGGTGGCAGGGCTTCGTCGCCGTGCTGGTGGCGGCGTGCCGCGGCATCGTGCAAACAGCGGACGCGCTGCAGGCCGTCGACCCGGATATTTTACTTACCCATGTTGACGCCACCGATCTGCACCGCAGTGACGATCCCGAACTCGCCGCCGAGGTTCAGCACCGCCAGGAAATTGTTTTTCTCCCGCTTGATCTTATC
>JBEENF010000506.1:0-3244 GCA_041192325.1 Verrucomicrobiota bacterium | reverse complement strand
CAGCAGGGGAACGCTCGACTCATTGGCTACGTTACGCCGGCAATGGCTGCGACCACCAGCACCCTCGCCATTTTGGGCCATTATCTGCCGTCCTACATGGTGCCCGTGGAGCTTGTCGGCCTTGAAACCATGCCGACTAGCCCGTCGGGCAAAGTGGATCGCGGCGCTTTACCGGCGCCTTCGATCGCTCCAGCGATCACGGCGGGCGCTGCACATGAAGTGTTTAATCCGGTTGAGTTGCGTGTCCGAACAGTGTGGGAGGAGGTGCTTGGGTTGCCAATTGCGTCTCCCGACGAGGATTTCTTTGCGCTGGGCGGCCACTCATTGCTCGCGGTGCGGTTGTTTGCGCGCCTTGAGTCCGTCTTCGGGTCGGCTCCCCCCCTATCCTCATTGTTTTCCCATCCAACGATTCGGGCCTTCGCCACTATCGTCGCAGATTCATTAACCAAACCGGCAGGGATTCCCGTCGTGACGCTCAAGGGCGCGATCAGCGCGGCGCCACTCATGCTGGTGCATGGGGCGGGCGCGGGGCTGCTCTGGGGCTACACGAATCTCGCCCGACATTGCGATACGCCAAGGTCAATCTGCGCGTTTGCCCCAGAGTTGAGCGTGGACGCGTCTTCTCCGGGCCGGATGGAAGACATGGCAGCGCGGTATGTGGCCCGACTCCGCACGATTCAGCCGCACGGTCCGTACCATCTTGCCGGCTACTGTTTCGGCGGGAATCTCGCCTACGAAATGGCCCGGCAGCTTTCGGCCGAGGGCGAAAGTATCGGATTGCTGGCTGTCTTCGACAGCACACCAAGCAACTCAGAGTATCACCGGGTGCGGCTTACCCCACGCTTTGTTCTGGGGTTTATAACAAACCTGTCGTTGGCGCTGTGGGAGTTTGCCGGCCTATCCTGGCGAGATAAAGGACGGCGATCTCGAACGGTGTTACAGAAATTCTTTCGCGGCTCCCGAGACGGCATCGAAGCGCAAGTCGCGGCGATGATTCCCGACCGCGCTCTTTATACCGCCCAGGAAATGAAGCTGTGGGAGGCGCACTTGCGCTTGCTGCATTCTTATCGTCCGCAGCCCGCGCCACTCCGGGTGGTGCTATTGCGAACACGCCGTCGGCCGCTCTGGCGGTCGCACGAGCCTACCCTTGGCTGGGGAGCGCTCGCGCAGGCCGGGGTAAAAATTGAACTGGTCGCCGGTAATCATGGCACACTTTTTCATGAGCCACACGTGGTGTCGCTTGCCGCGAAGCTTCGAGATCACCTCGCCGAGCAGGCCGGAACGGGAACGCCAGTTTCGCCTTCGTCTTCGGGACTAGGAGAAGGCGAACCTACGAAGAGCCAACCCGAATAGTACTTCGGTCTCCCGGGGCGCGCGGCTCCAGAACCACGCTGGGTCCGCAGACCAAAATGTGCGACAGATTGAGGACTACTCCGTGCACGATCTCACTTGCAGATTGAGCGGGGGCATCGAAAAGATGACGTGTATCCGCTGGTTCAGGTTGATCTACCCAAACCGGACTTACTGCCAAAACCCCAAAACTCTGTTCCCCATGCCCAAAATAACGTCGTCTTTATTCATCGTGGCCGGCCTCCTTGCCGCCCTCGCACCGTTCGTTGCTGGAGCCGCAGGAGCGCCCGCGCCCAAAGCGGCACCCACCGGTCGCACCAGTCCACACGAGACGATCAGCCAGACTTTCGACGGACGACGTGATACGAGGGTAATGATCGTGTATGGTCGTCCTTATTCAAAAAGCCCAAAGACCGGCGAAATACGCAAGGTCTGGGGTGAATTGGTTCCCTTTGGTAAAGTATGGCGGATGGGGTCTGATGAGGCCACGTTGTTCCTCACGCAGCAGGCGATTGATCTGGGCGGCATCTCGTTGCCCGCGGGCGCTTACACTTTGGATCTCCAGCCCGAGGCTGATGGGTCGGCCAAGCTGATTGTCGGGAAACGTCTCGGCCATTGGGGAATTCCCTACAGTCCGGACACTGAGGTGGCGCGCATCTCTTTGCAAAAAGAGGCGACCAACTCGCAGGTCGACCAGTTTACAATGGCTTTGGAACGTAATCCGGCTGGCGGTGGCTCACTCAAGCTGAGTTGGGAAAACAGCCAATACTCGGCGCCGTTCACGATAAAAAAGAACTGAATTGGCGGGCCAGAGGGCGTGCTGGCTCAGGGCCTGATCTGATACGAGGGCCAATTAAATCCGGCGGAAGAGCGGATGGAGTTTTTGCCGCAACTGCTGCACGGTGAGGGCCCGCTGATAGGCTTTCGTAAAGTCAGGTGAGGAACGTCGCAGGCGTCGTTTGAGTTTGACCGCCACGTGTGTAATTAAAACGCGGTGCTTTTGCCAAAGGGCGTCAATCTGCTGCTCACACCCATCCAAAAAATGGTCAAGGTAGTGAACGAATAGAATTCGTTCGTGTCGCGCGTGCCGGGTGCTGCGCCGGCGAAGCAGAATGTAATAGGCGCTTTGCGAGGGAGAGAAGCAGGCGCTGAGACTGCGGCGTGGCACAACCTTGAAACCGGGTATTTTGGCATCGTGGAGCGAAGTGGGATTCATTGGCAGAGTCCTACGCCAACTTCCTACGTGTGGCCAATGGAACTCGGGCACGGAAAATCACGAAGCTCACATGGGGAATATTCGCTGTCGTAAACGACCTGCAGCCGGCTGTTGGCAATCTCATCTGCCCACCACTCATTCATATTCGCCGGCGCAACAATGATTCGGAAGCGGACGGTTATTTTCGCTGATCGGCGCGGTCCGGACCTGCACCGTCGCCGCGGCCGCCAGCGCAAAGCATTGGGCCGTGGCGCCCCTCAAGTTTGCCAGCAGCCGTTGCTTTAAACAAACGCGGCCGGCTTGGCCGGAAACTTAGAAAATCCTGGATGGGCCGCTTGCTCGCGCCACTGCTGTGGTGGCTTCGCCTAATCGCAGAGAAATAGTTCAGCGGGCGCCGTTCAACCAGCCCCCATCGAATTAAATCGCCGGCGCGGCTGCCTTGATCAATTCAACGAAGCTCCGTGCTTCGAGGCTCGCGCCCCCGATCAGCCCGCCATCGATGTCTTTTTGCGCGAGAAGATCGGGCGCGTTGGCTGGCTTCATCGAGCCGCCGTAAAGAATCCTCATGCGCTGGGCGACCGGGTCGCCAAAAAGCTTAGTCAGCAACCCGCGGATGAACGCGTGCACTTCCTGCGCCTGCTCGGTGGTCGCTACTTTTCCGGTGCCAATCGCCCACAC
>JBEENF010000505.1:0-3249 GCA_041192325.1 Verrucomicrobiota bacterium | reverse complement strand
GCCATAGCCCACGAATCCCGCAGCCTTGTTGGTCCACTCGCGGTAGAGAAAATCGATCGCGTTCTTCAACGCGCCACTGGTCGAGTGATTGTATTCCGGTGTGACGAAAACGAATCCGTCCAGCGGATCGATCCGGGCCGACCAAGCCTTCGTGTGTGGCTGACGATACTGGCCTTGCGAGGGCGGCTCGGGTTCATCGAGCAGGGGCAGATTGACGTCCCTGAGATCGATGAGCTCGAACTGGGCATCGTTGCGCTGTCGCGCCTTTTCATAAACCCAGTGGCCGACGGCTTCACCGTTGCGGTTGGGACGGGTGCTGCCAATAATGACGGCAAGTTTGATCATGGGAATCGGGAGGTTGCCTGACCTCTACACCGACTCCATGTGCGGGGGTTGGTTCGCCCCACTCTTTAATTACGCCCAGGGCGGGCGGGATTCACCCCAAGGCAATTGCGCGACCGGCCGCGCAATTCAGGGGTTTTTAAGGAACGGGAGTGGCCTGATAGGAAACCACTTTCCAGCCCGCCGCCCTGCGCACGTAAACCGTCGTGGTGGTCAGCACGCGCTTCGTCAGCTGGCCCGCCTTGTTCTTTATCTCGAGGTTGGCGCGGCCGGTGACGATGGCGGTGTCTGGTCCCGCGACAAGGACTTGGGCCGGCGGGTCGTAGCGCACAGACGCATAGACCAGGTTCCCGGAAGTGAGCGTCGCCATGTAGGGCTTCTTGGTGTCGATCTTGCCCGCGGAGTGTACGTAAACCATGTCGTCCGCAAAGAGCTGATCCAGCGCCTTGAAATCCGCCTTCACCAAGGCGTCCACGCGGCTCGCGTCCAGCCGCGAGATTTCCTTTTCGATGGCGCTGGAGTTGCCCCCGGTTGCCGCGGACAACTGCAATGCGGCGGAGAAAACGAACACGGATGCAAGGCGGAGAAGGGGTTTCATGCGGGGGAATATGTCGCCGCCCGCCGCGCCCCAGTCGAGCGGAATTCGTGGGGCTGTCGCGAAACCGGATTCCAACGCCAGGAAGCCGGCCGGGACGCAATACGATCGTAAAGCGCGACAACACATCGTTAGCGTGCGATGATCCTCGACTGGATATGCACCCGCCCGGCCTCCTCGTCCTCGTAGCGCTCGTCCTGATCGGGTTCGTCAGCGACGTTTCGGCGCAGTCGGATCCGCGGGCAGGGGGCTCGTTGGTTCGCCTCGAAGGGGGCGGGTATGTCGATGAGGAAACAGTGCGGACGGCGCGGGAGACTGTCGGCCACAGCGTCACGCTGCCGGAGTGGACCAACCCGGCCGGATTCGAAAAGGACGTATTCACCTTCACGCGAGTGATTTTCTGGTCGGACCCTTCGCGGCCGACCGAGCGCGGCGGGTTTCGCGGTAGCTTCGGCGGCGGGGGCGGTGGCCGCTTTGGCGGTTTCGGTGGATTTGGCCGAATGGGCTGGGTCGTGGACTATCCCGATGCCGATTTAAATTTTTCACACCGGCTGCAGCAGCTCACGTCGATGAAAGTCGATCCCGATGCGCGGGTCCTCAAGCTCACCAGCTCTGATCTCGGCGATTATCCTTTCATTTACATGGAGCATATCGAGCGGCTGTCGCTGCATCCTCCGGAAGTGGCCGCGCTCCGCCAATATCTCCTCAGCGGCGGCGTTTTGTTGGTGAATGATTTCTGGGGCGCGCTCGCCTGGCAGAATCTCAAAACCGAAATAAGCAAGGTGCTGCCGGGTCGAACGTGGACGGAACTGACGAAAGAACACCCCATCTTTCACTGTGTGTTCGAACAATCCGGTCCGATGAGCAGCTTGAGAGTTCCCTCGATGCAGCGCTGGAACAAGGACTACAACCCCGCCGATCCGAATTCCAATCCGACGGCCGGTCACCGAGGCGAAGGCTATGAAACGATGCACGTCCAGGCCCTGTTGGATGAGCGCCAGCGCATCAGCGTGCTTGCGATCCACAACTCGGACATCAGCGACGGATGGGAGCGCGAGGGAGAGCAGGCGGACTATTTCAAGGTTTTCTCCGAGGCGCGCGCGTATCCGCTGGGGATCAATATTGTGTTTTACCTGATGACGCATTGAGCCCCGTGCAACGCGTCCCTTAATCCCAAGCCCAAACCTGCCCCACGCTGATGAGCCGCAACCGTCGCCAATTTTTTCTGCAAGGCCTCGCGGGCATCCCGGCCTTGCTCGGCCTGCCATTTGCCGCCCGGAGTTCGCGAGCGGCGTCGGTCCCCGCGGCCGTTCCGGCCACTGGGCCGAAGGTCTTTGTGGGCCCGCAGTTTTTTGGCGCCACGGAGGTGCCCGAGGATATCTTCGGGGATCTGCCCTTAATGCGGAAGGGAACGGCCAGCATGACGATGGGCGGCTCGCCCACGTCCATAGAACCCATTGTTTCCCGCGAAGAATGGCTGCTAAAGCGAGGCGCGTTGCGGGAGATCCATCGCATGGTGCTTGGATCGCCGCCGCCGGGTCTGGATTGTCCGCTTAACGTGCGCGTGGAAAAGGAGTATGATCGGGGGGATTATGTGGAAAAACGCGTGACCTATTTGCTAGCGCCGGGCGAACGCACCGCCGCGTTGTTATTGGCGCCAAAAGACCGCCCAACACCCGGACGCGCCATGCTCACGATTCACCCGACGACCGCTGACGGGAAGGAGCAGACCGTTGGCCGCGGAGAGAAAAAGGAGGGCCAGCTTACGGTAGCCGCAGCGAACCGCGCGTATGGACTGCACCTTGTCCGCCGCGGGTTTGTCACGTTTTCGCCTGACCTACTGGCGGCGGGGGAGCGGATTTTTCCCGGTCGGAAGGACTTCGACAATCAGCCCTTTATCGACGCGAATCCCACGTGGTCGGGCACGGGCAAGGATCTTTGGGATCTGCGTCGCGCGATTGATGTCATGCAGACGTTGCCCGAAATCGACCCGGAGCGCATCGGCTCGATCGGACATTCGCAAGGCGCGGGCCTGACGACAGCGCTCATGGCGGTGGAAGACCGGCTCAAGGTGGGCGTGAGCAATTGCGGTGCCTGGCCCGCGCGCATCAGCCGGAACCCGTTCAACAACGCGCGCACCCAGTGGTTCATAGCGAAGCCGGCCCTGCGCCCGTTCTGCTACACCGGAAAACCTTTCCCGATCGACGGCCACGAGTTGTTCGCTCTCGCGGCGCCGCGGCCGTATCTGAATATCTGCGCGCTCAATGATTCGGGCTACAAGGTGGAGGACGAATCCTTCACCCGGCCGGCGT
>JBEENF010000504.1:0-3252 GCA_041192325.1 Verrucomicrobiota bacterium | reverse complement strand
CGGGTTCGGAGCGATCATCCTTATTTTTGTCCTGACCATTGGCTCCCGGGAGCGGGAAAAGATGGAAACATTGATTGATTTGCGGCGGGTGCTTGCCGCGCAGCTGTCCGCAATTGCGACGCTGCGCACCAGCAAGGAGGACGTGGAACGCAGCCAGCGCCGGGTGACAAGCCTCGTTACCGAGGCCCGTAAAACCAACGACACGGTGCACGCGATGATGGCCGATATGGAGCGGCAGATCCAATATGAAAAGACCGGGCGGGAAGCGCTTTTGGTGGATCTGGACGAGCTGAAAAAGGAAATCGCAGCTCGACAAAAGAAACCGGAAATGGTCCTGCCGGAGCAAAAACCTGCGCCCGTCGGACTGCCGGTGGGGAGCAACTACATCGCCTTCGTCATCGACTGTTCGGGATCCATGCGCGACCCGAACACCAATTCACTGTGGTCGATTGCGGTCCGGAAAATCGAAGAGGTGCTCGACGTCTATCCGCAGATCGATGGCATCCAGGTGCTCGACGCGAGTGGTCGGTTCATCCTTCGGGAAGCGGGCCAGAATGGCTGGCTGTCGGATACGCCGGAAACCCGCGCCTCAATCAAACGCACCTTGCGGCGTTACGACGAGGATACCGTGAGTAATCCCGTCCCCGGCATTTATCAGGTTTTCCGACGGCTGTATGATGCCAAGAACGAAAACATGAAGCTGGGCATCTACGTCTTCGGGGATGAGTTCAACACGGGGGATTCCGCTGAAGCAGTGATTCGGCGCCTCGACGAACTGAACCCGGCCGACGAAAACGGAAAGCGCCGGGTCGTGATCAACGCGGTTGGATTTCCCACCACCATCCGCTATCAATTTTCAATGGGGAATACCGGGTTGCGATTCGCCAACTTGATGAGAACCGTAACTTACCAACACGGTGGCGCGTTCATTGCGCTGCAAGATCTTTAGATTCAAAGCGCAATTCGTGTCCGGCCCCTGAAGAGGTCGAACTTTCGCGCGGCTTGTAAAGGCCACACTGCCTGGATTCCGGCGCGGTCGAGTCGCGGGCCGCCGCGGGCTTCGCAGGGCGCCGGGGTCGCGGTCGTCCTGCGCTCAAACGCGCTGGCTTGAATGCGGGGGGGCTCTCTGCTCACCACGGGCTGAATTCCGCCCACGAGCCCGCCGCGTGGCGGATCCTCGGCGGGGACAAAAACGCGGGAATTTAGGTTCGTGACCCGCGATGGCTGGGGTGGCAGATTGGCCGTCTACAACGACATGAACTTCTTTGCGACGCCCGTGGTCTCCGCCCTCCTCCTCCTTTCAGTCGCGCACCCCACCCTCCACGGCCAGATCGATCGGATCACCGGACGTTCGTTCGCCACGCGCTCCGAAGTGATCGCACAAAACGGAATGGTGTGCACCAGCCACCCCCTCGCGTCGCAAATCGGGTTGGATATTCTCAAAGCCGGGGGCTCCGCGATTGATGCGGCGATCGCGGCCAATGCCGCGCTCGGTTTGATGGAGCCGGTCAACTGCGGTCCGGGCGGCGATCTTTTCGCCATCGTTTACGAGGCGAAAACAAAAAAGCTTCATGGCCTGAATGCCTCCGGTCGTTCACCGCTTGGCCTTGATCTGGCGCAGATGAAAGCGGAACTGGCGCGACTCGGCCTCGCCCGCATTCCCACCCAGGGCATGCTCAGTGTCTCGGTCCCGGGGGCGATCGATGGCTGGTTCGAGCTGCATCGCCGGTTTGGCCGGCTGCCGATGCGCGATGTGCTCACTCCGGCGATACGCTACGCCGAACAGGGATTTCCGGTCACGGAAGTCATTGCGCACCTTTGGGCCCTCGAGATCCGACGGCACCGCGCGGCGCCCGTGGCCGGAGGCTTTCTCGATACTTATGCGCCGGGCGGCCGCGCGCCGGCCAAAGGCGAGATTTTCAGAAACCCGGGGCTCGCGCGAACGTATCGACTGATTGCGGAGCAAGGCCGCGACTCGTTTTATCGCGGAGAGCTGGCCGAACGCATGGACGCCTATTTCCAAGCCAATCGCGGCTGGCTGCGTAAAATCGATTTCGAAAAGCACACGTCGACCTGGGTCGATCCCGTCGCCGTGAACTATCGTGGGTACGACATCTACGAGTTGATTCCGAACACCCAAGGTCTGGCGGTATTGCAGATGCTTAATGTGGTCGAAGGGTTCGATTTAAAAGGCATGGGATTCAATTCTCCCGACGCGGTGCACCTGCTGGTCGAGGCGAAGAAACTGTCATTCGAGGATCGCGCGAAGTTCTACACGGACCCGGCCTTCAGCCAAGTTCCCATTCGCGGCTTGCTGTCGAAGGAGTACGCCGCGACCCGCCGGAAGCTGATCGATCCAACGCGAGCGGGGAAAAGCTACGACGCCGGCAATCCGGCGATGAATGGCGGGGACACCATCTACCTTTGCACGGCGGATGCAGAGGGGAACATGGTGTCGCTCATCCAAAGCAATTTTTTCCTGCTGGGCTCGGGGGCTTGCGTGCCGGGGCTCGGCTTCGGTTTTCAAAACCGCGGCGAACTCTTCGCGCTCGAGCCGGGACACGCCAACATTTATGCGCCTGGCAAGCGTCCATTCCATACCATTATTCCCGGTTTCGTCATGAAGGACGGAGAACCATGGGAGGCCTTTGGCGTGATGGGCGGCGCCATGCAGCCGCAGGGCCACGTGCAGGTGCTGATCAACCAGATCGATTTCGGCATGAACGTTCAGGAAGCGGGTGACGCCGCGCGCTGGGTGCATGAAGGCTCCTCGTCGCCGAATGGCGACCGCATGACGAACGGCGGGCACGTGGAGGTGGAGAGCGGGATCCCTTACGAAACCGTGCGAGCCCTGATCCAGCGCGGACACGATGTGAGAGGGGGCACGCCGACCGGCAACTTCGGGGGTTACCAGGCCATTCGCTGGGACAAGACCAACCGCGTTTACATCGGGGCGAGCGAGGCGCGGAAGGACGGCCAGGCCCTCGGCTACTGACGCCATCCCATTTACCGGTTCGTCAGGCATGGATGCTGCGCGGATCCGGAATTCCACGCCCCACACCCTGGCCTTACATGCGGGAGGCGACGAGATGCCCAAAAAAAATCCGTTGCGCTCCTCCCCGCGCCGCATACTTCGTTCATGGCAACTCATGACCAAGGTTGCCACGACCCAGCCGACGCCGATTACCGGCGCGGACGCAGAATTCTACCTGACGGCTGACGCTTTTTTTCGCGCCAATCTGCCGACGGCCC
>JBEENF010000503.1:0-3254 GCA_041192325.1 Verrucomicrobiota bacterium | reverse complement strand
ACCCGCATAGTGCACTCCCGCCGCGTCGAGCAGGCGTTGCATCCCACCGTCTTCACCAAAGGTCCCGTGCAGGGTGGAAAACACCACATGCTGCGCGGGATCGAGCCCGGCGGGCAGCGCCTCGGCCTCGATTTCGAACAAGCGCGTCGAAAACGATTTCGCCAGCGCCATCGCTGACGCGCGGCCCGAGCCGAGTGAAACTTCGCGTTCGGCCGAGGTACCTCCGGCCAACACGGCAATGACGGGATGGGGAATGCTCATAAAACGTCTTTCCACTGTTTTCCGTACAAGAGGACCTCGGGCTCGAGATCCACGTCTTTAACCTCACGCACCCGCGCGCGCACGCGCCGCACAAGTTCCAGCACCTCGGCGCTGGTGGCAGCCCCACGGTTGACGATGAAGTTGGCATGAACCGGGGAAACTTCCGCGTCGCCCACCCGCTCGCCCTTGAGCCCGCATTCATCAATCAAGCGCCCGGCCGAAGTTCCGGTCGGGTTTTTAAAGATACAGCCCGCGCTGGGCTCCCGCGGTTGGGACTCGTGCCGCTTGCGCGCGTAAGCGTCCATCTGCCGCTTGATCCCATCCGCGGCGGATTCGGCCGCCGGACGCAGCACCGCGCCCAACGCCACGGCCTCGCGCAGTTCCGCACAGTGCCGATAATCCACCCGCATCGCGGACTTCGGCAGCACGGCAATTTCTCCATCGAGCGACATCAACTCGACTTCCTCCACCACGTCAAAAATCCATCCCCCCATCGCGCCCGCATTCATGCGCAGCGCGCCTCCCACCGAGCCCGGGATTCCCTCCAGAAATTCAAAACCGACGAGGCCGGCGCGCGCCGCGAGTCCACACAGGTTTTTCAATCTCAACCCCGCTCCCACAGCGACCCGGCCATCCGGCCGCGGCGCAAAACTCGCCCAGGACTCATGCGCGAGCGAAATCACCAGGCCGTCAACGCCCTCGTCCGGCACAATGAGATTCGAGCCGCGGCCGAGAAAATGCGCCGCGATCCCCGCGGCCCGGGCTGCTTTCAGCAGCGCCTGCAAATCGCTCCGGTTCGCGGGCTCCGCATACACCCGCGCCGCCCCGCCCACTCGCATGGTGGTTTTCGCCGCGAGCGGTTCCTCCCGCCGCACCTTCGTGTCGGCCGAAACCAGCGCCCGCCAGCGTGCCGCGTTGGCATCCCATTCTTTGCCGCGGGCCACCTTCGCGTGAAAAAGGTCCAGCCATTCCCGCGCTTTGCGCTCGATGTCACCGGCCCCGACAAACGCGACCAAGTCCCCGCCCCGCACGTCACGCGACAACGCGTCGTAAAATGCCGCGCCAGGCAGATAGCTCACGCTCGCCGCGGGCGCAATTTTCCTGAGCTCCGCAGCGATGTCCGCCGTCGTGCCGCCCGCCATGGGCGCTTCGCCGGCCGCATAAACATCGAGCAGATGCACCCGGTCCGCCGTCGCGAGCGCGGCGGCAAATTCCATTTTGAACTGCGCGGTACGGCTGAAGCGATGCGGTTGAAAGATCACCACGAGTCGACCATCCACCGCCAGCCGGCGCCGCAGGCTGCCCAACAGCGCCCGGATCTCGGCCGGGTGGTGAGCGTAATCTTCCATGACGGTGATCCCGTCACCCCCGTGCAACACCGCCTGACGGCGGCGCACGGCCGGGTAATTGGCCAGGGAGCGAGCGGTGAATTCCGCGCCCATCAGTCGGACGGCCGCGAGGCCGGCGATGGCGTTCGACGCGTTGAAATCGCCGCGGGCCCGCACCACCGCTTCGGCGGCCCCGAATTTGCCCCCCAACCGCAATGTCATGCCATCGGCGGATTCCTCGGCGATTTCCCCCCGCCACTCCCCCGCACGCCCAAAAGTCGCCCATTGGCAGGGTTGTTGCGCTGCCACGCGCGCGCTCAGGGGACAAGCATCGGATATCAGCACCGACCCGCGCGTGCGGCCAAACAGCGCGGCGAAAACGGCCTCGAGATCGGCCAGTTTGGGATAAAAATCCGGATGATCCCAATCGAGATTAACGGCGACGGTGATCTCCGGGGAGAAGTGCCCGATCGTGCCATCGCTTTCGTCAATTTCGGCGACAACCCAGTCATTGGAGCCGGACCGCGCAGGCGGCGTGTCGTCGCCAAACAATCCGCCAAGCACATAGCCCGCGGGAAAATTACTGCGCAACAACGCGGTCACCACCATGGCGGCGGTCGTGGTTTTTCCGTGCGAACCACAGACGGCGACGAGCTTTCGGTCGCGCACGACTTCGGCCAGCAACCGGCCGCGCTGGGCCAGCGGCAGCTTTCGTTCCTCGGCATATCGAAACGCCGGATGGTTGCGGGATATTGCCGATGAATACGCGACCAGTTCACACTCGGGCGAAATTGCGCCCAGGGTAACGCCCCCGCGCGTGAGGCTCAGGCGCATTTCCTCGGTCAGCGCATCGTCTTCCCCGGTGACCTCGAAACCGAGGTGCGCGAGGTAGATCGCGAGCGGGCCCAAACCCATGCCCGAGACGCCCACGCAGTGAATGCGGCGCGCTGCGCGACCGAATAACAAGGGCAGCTTCGCTGATCTCACGGCGAGCGCCTTGGATCAGGCTGCCGGCCGGCGACGCGAAGCGAAACAATCACTACTTGGCTCATGCCGTGGCGGGTTGAGCGCCGTTACGGGACCGTTGTCGCGCCACAATCTCCTCGAGATCGTGCACCATCAAATCGAGCGAATTGGTCCGGTCCATCCGCCGCAAATTCCCGTGGAATTTTCGCAGGAACCAGTCATCAAAGATAATGGCCAGCACCTCCGCGCCCAACCGGTCGAGATGCGTCTGTTCCACCACCACGCCGCCTCCCTGCCGTTCGAAATATTCGGCGTTGGCGCGTTGGTGGTCGTCGGCCGCCTCGGGAAAGGGCACCAGGATCGCGGGAGTTTCGCAACGGATGAGCTCCGCCAGCGTGCCGGCGCCCGCGCGTGAAACCACCAGATCGGCGGAGGAAAGCAGATCCGCCATGTGATCGCTAAACGCCGCAAAGACGGCGCGCACCGGCGCGCCGGTCTTGGTTCGGCCCTCGACGACTTCCTCCCGGCCTTTGCTCATTCCCATCACGCAATAAACCTGAATGCCTTCGGCCGCGAGCAGGGGAAATTGCCGTCGCACCCAGTCGTTAAGCGCGCCGGAGCCCTGGCTGCCGCCCAACAACACCAGCACGCGCTGCCGGGGATCCAGCCCCAGGGCCAGGCGCGAGGCGGCCTGGGGTC